>JAFDIC010000588.1:2191-2832 GCA_019308525.1 Deltaproteobacteria bacterium | reverse complement strand
ATCTCGAGGGGAGTTAAGTCCACGTGGTCTTCCCAACAATCCGGCATCCCATCATCAGTGTCGACCGCCCCTCCAGGGAATACATAGCTTCCAGGGAAAAAACCGCTTTTCCCGCTCCTTTGGAGGAGATAGGTCTGGAGCCGGCCCTTCTCTTCTCTGACGAGTACTACCGTTGAAGCCGGTCTCCAGGTTATCTTCGAAACACTTCCTTCCTCTTTTTTCATAACCTCCATCCTTACTGGCACATGACTTTCTTCCCTAGCCTCCCCCGGGGAAGTATTCGGTCTTTCTAAGCTCCGCCACGCTCGGAATAATGAGGTCGGGCCCTTCCCTTTTCAGGGCCTCATAGGGGTCCAGGCCGCTCAACACGCCGATCGTACCCATCCCGGCCGCCTTACCGGCCCTGATGTCCGCCGTAGTGTCTCCAATGTACATGCTCCTGGTTGGCTCAATGTCCATCCGCCTCAGACATTCCAACAGCGGATCAGGCGCGGGCTTCCTCCTCTGGGCATCCTCCGCTGTGATAATCGTGTCAAAGAGCTCGGCTATGCCGGATTCCCGTAAAGGAAGCAGTTTCACCTCCATTTGTTTCCTTGGCGTGGTTGTAGCAATCCCTACTTTGACTCCTCCGGCCTTCAGAT
>JAFDIC010000588.1:0-2172 GCA_019308525.1 Deltaproteobacteria bacterium | reverse complement strand
CAGATCCTTCACGATCTCTCCAACGCCTGGGAAGAGGCTTACATAGTCTCGAAAGATCCGGGGGTACAACACGTCTATGACCTCCCAGGCCTTTTCTATCAAGGTTCCCCTCTGGTCCGCATCTCCGGCAGGCAAGACGTCCTTCCAGTTGAAGCCCCCGTCCACAACGGCACCAAGAATCCTTTCCCTGGATACGGGGGCGACACCAATCTCCTCGAATGTAATCTCCATAATCCTCAAATAGGCCTCCATAGAGTCTATGAGTGTCCCGTCCAGATCAAATATCATGGCATCCGGGATAACACTGGATCTGTATTCACGCATTTTACCTACCATTGATCTTCTTTATCCGTATTGTCACCATGTCCCCCTCCCTTAGGTCCAACACATCCTTTAACCTAACAGGAGCTATAATTTCAACGATCTTCTTGCCGTGTATCATTACTCTTTCCTCGGGTATAATGATGGCCCCTTCTACTGAGCCTATCTTGACCGGAAGTGTTTGGGCGGTACAGTACGCCTTGTTCGGGGGGGTCAGGATTATAGAACATTGACCCTTCATGCCCTCCAAGAGTTCCAGCACATCTTCCCCTACCTCCAGGTTCAAGGTACCGGGATAGGGCCTGAAACCCAGCTTTTCAAGGCACTGTCCCTGTACCCAATCCAGCATGGTAAAGTATGCCGCCTTTTTGGCGCCGCCCACAACCTTGCCCCTTATCACTGTCTCCGCTCCTCTATCTCCTCCACCCTTGTCCATTTCCTATCCGTTTTCCTCAAACCATTTCTTCCTATCGAAATCATCGGGTGACGCGGGCAACTCTCCTGCAACCAGGGACCTGAGCTTCTCCAAGACCTCGTGTCCATCCTGTGATTGTCGTGAGGTAAGTGATCTTATGGCCCTTCCAATTGTCATGTCCAGGCCTGGCTGAATCTCCTTTACAACCTCACCCGGGAGATTTTGGTAGGCGGCAACCAGGTTGTTGACCCAATTCCTGATGGAATCCAGGGGCGGGTTGCTCTTTCCGTAGACATATCCTTCGAGGGCGCCGGCTGATGCTCCAAATTCATATATCTTCCTGTAGAGATGCATGAAAACCTATTCCTCCAACATCATGATTCCTTTCCTAGGGCGAAGAACTCGCCCCTCAAAAAACCTCCCCGGGACCTAGCCACGATTATTGGAGGGCTTTGGGCCAGAATCCCCTTGGGACTGCGACCTTCCCTTTTGCGCGGCTCACCTTTGCTTGATCCCAAGGAAATCTTTTGAAACTACAATGAAACTACAAGATAATTTGGTTCCTAAGAGACCTCGTCTCCCCCGCTGCAATAACCCTAATCGCAGGTAGTCCCCGTACGGGGCATTTGTTTTCGCATATCCCGCACCCCACGCACTGTCGGATATCCACATGGGGGAGTTGCACATCCATGATCCTGCCTCCCTGAACCGAGAGCCTATCTTCCTTGAGATATATCGCCTTGGGTGACGTGGGGCAATGTTCTTCGCAAACGATGCACGGCGCGTTTCCAGACCAGGGCAGGCACCTGCCCCTGTCTATGTGGGCTGAACCGATCTTTATGGGCAGCTCGATTTTCTCCTTTGCGGTTATCTCCCGGATGGCACCCGTGGGGCATACGCTCGTGCAGAGAGTGCACGTGTATTCACAGTAACCCATGGTCATGATCAGCCGCGGGGTCCACAATCCTGCCATCCCCGCCTCACCCAGTGTCGGATTTATCGCATTGGTAGGGCAGGCTTTCATGCACAGCCCGCACCGCTGGCATAGTTCAAGGAACTCCTTCTCCGGTAGCGCTCCGGGGGGCCTGATGAGACGATGATCGGATACCTTGTAGATATGTCCATCCAGTCTGCCCAGAAAGGGAAGCGAAACACCGGCCAGGAGACCCCCGAGAGCCGCCCTCCTGCCGATGTCAGGGGCCTTGTTGTAACCCAACGACAGGGCAAACTTGAACTCAAGTGCTTTTTCAGGGCACCCTTCAAAGCAATTGAAACACATCAGGCATTCGGATGTCTCCCAGCCAGTACCCGGCCGCGGGCTTGCCGCTCCCTGGCATTTTGCTTCGCACCTCATGCACTGTGTACACTTCTCTTCGTGCTTTATGAGCTTGAGGATACTGAACCTGGAAAAGATACCCAACAAGGCCCCGAGCGGA
>JAFDIC010000079.1 GCA_019308525.1 Deltaproteobacteria bacterium | reverse complement strand
TTACCGAAAAAACCAGACATAATGCTCCGCCGCAATCATATACCGGAAACTCAATCACATAATCTCCTTCGCAAAATGACTAACTATCCGTTATTAATGCTCTTTACGGTCGTCCTAAAAGAGCCACACCCAGGTCATTTTCTATGTTTTGAACATTTGGTCCTTGGGATTTGGGATTTGTTTCCTGTTTCTATTTTCGAATTTCGAAATTGCTCTTTCTCAAAGGCCTGAGACGGTATAACCTCTTCAATTCTCACCGGCATAGCCGGTGGATTAGTAGCCATCCAGACCGAGGTTCCCGACTCGGATCGCCATGATACATTCCACCCATTAGAAGCCTTGTCGTAATCATAATTCAATCTGTTTTCCTGCTGTTTTCCTGAAGAACATTGGAACCGCAGTTCGGCGTAATTCCACACATGTTGCGGTTTCTTTTCCCTTGACTCACATGGGGTATCTCTCTATAGTGCCTCCCTGTAATGCCAGTCCGATCGAAATGCTATAGAATCGGAGGAGTTTTCCCATGATGAAAACTATCAGAATCCCGCAACTACCATGGCATAATCCCCGTGATCTTGAACTGCCCATACCTGACTCATGGGATATTGAGATGTGCAACATGGCCGGTTACAAACGCCCGGCATTGAACGATGATCAGATCCGTGCTTCAGTGGCTAATCCAATTGATGTTCCACCCATAAGAGAGGCGGTCAGGGGTAAGAAAGAAGTGGTCATCCTTTTTGATGATATGACCCGCGTGACCAGGGTAGCAAGAATTGTCCCCTTTATCCTCGAGGAATTGAAGGCTGGGGGAGTACCTGATGAAAGGATCAGGTTTATTGGGGCCACAGGTACTCATGCACCCATGAACAGGGCGGATTTCGCAAAAAAGCTGGGGAACAATGTTCTGGCCAGGTATCCTGTTTTCAATCACAATCCCTATGAAAACCATACATACGCCGGTACAACAAGTCGCGGCACAAAGGTCTTTGTCAATGCGGAGGTCATGCAATGCGATTTCAGAATAGCCATAGGCTCTGTCGCGCCTCACGGCATGACAGCCTTTAGCGGCGGCGGCAAAATTGTCCTGCCCGGAATAGCCTCCATAGATACGATTGAAGCAAATCACAGGATACCGCTTTCACCACGGGAAAGGACGGATTATGAAAGGAACCCCAGGCGCCTGGATATGGAAGAAGCGGCGGCACTTGTGGGCATGGATTTCCTGGTGGAGTGTATCTACAATATGCGCGGAGATACGGTTGCCATATTTAGCGGTGCCAGCGCCGCCCACGAGGCCTGCGTTCAGGAGGCCAGAACCCATTACCTCACCACCCAGGCAGAAGGCAAGGACATCGTCATTGCCAATACCTTTGCCAAGTCCACTGAAGCAGCCACTGGTCTCAAGACAATTGTCTCAGTAAGTCAAGAGGGCGGTGATTTCCTTCTCATCTGTAATGCACCGGAAGGGCAGGTTGTCCATTATCTCATGGGACCTTGGGGCAAAACGATCGGAGGCAGAATGAGGTTGAGATTTCCTGTTCCGCCTCATATCAACCACTTTATAGTGTATACCGAATATCCTGACATTGCCGGTCTCGGATGGTTCGAGCCATCTGAGAGGATCCTGCATTTGAACAAGTGGGATGATGTAGTAGACATTCTTCAGGGGTCGCACGGCGACCATCCGACAGTAGCAGTATATCCCAACGCGGATGTTCAATACTTCGGTTACTAGACTACGACTCCCACCATTGAAGGCTTCACCACACGGTAGGTTTCTCCCAACTGCCGGTTTTTCCTCTGCATTTCTCCGAAGTCTACTTCGATGCCTTGTAGACCTTGCAGCAGAAACCCCTGAGGTTCGTCGATCCCATTTCCCGGTTGAACGGAGGCCTGTTGTCGGTCAATATATTGATATTCGCCTGTGCCCAGTCCATCAATTCCCTGTCGGCTCGATCGGGGAAGTACCACCCGTAATCGATTTCCACTACCCTCGGATCAATATCAGGTGTCAGCCTTGCTTTTTGCTCGATTCTGCCTCTCCCTGTCTCAATGTAGACCATGTCTCCCTCTTGAATGCCGAGGCGTGCGGCTGTGTCGGGATGGATACTGACGACGGGCTCAGGGTGCACTTTCCTCAGGGAAGGAATCTGGCGATCCCTTGAATGCCGGTACACCTCCCTTTTCTTGCTCACAACCACCAGGGGATACTCTCGCCCTAGGTCAGGATCACTGAATGGTGTCCCAGGGATCTCATAGTATACGGGAAGGGGGTCAAATCCCCATTCCTCGAACTGTCTTGAATAAAGCTCAACCTTCCCGGATGGTGTATCAAATCCCTTCCCCTGATAGTGCCTGTATATCTTCTTGCCAGGCAAGACTCCGACCTCCCTGAATTCATCAAACGTGATCCCGGCTGGTTGCAAGATAGAATTCAGTGAATCATATACGTCGTCCCAGAAATGGGGCAGGCCCATCTTTTTTGCCAGTTCGTTGACGATCTTGGCATCGGGCCAGCTTTCCCCCACGGTGGCGACCTTCTGTTGAACAGAAGCTATGGGAGGAGAAACACACACTTCAATACTGTCGAACTCGAGATAGGTGGCTACCGGAAGCACGATATCTGCCATCATGGCTGTGGGTGTCATGAACATGTCTGATACGGCCACGAAATCCAGGGCCGCAAGGGCCCTGTAAGTCTCCTTGCTGTTGGTATAGGAGGACAGGATATTTCCACCCGAAATGTATGCAGCCCTGATGTGGTACGGATCCCCATCCAGGATGGACTTGATGACCCTTTGGGGTAACGAGTAGTAGACAAAGGGTGCGAGATTGTCTTTCATGCTGATTCGCCTGCTGCGCACACTCTCCGGGATTTGGTCGGGAAGGGTGAAATCGGCAGAATCCCGTCCCAGGATATCCGGGTCAGACCATTTCACCTCTCCTCCCGGAATCCCCAGATTCCCTGTTATGGCCCTGAGGATGCAGATTGAACGGGAGTTCTGGATACTGTTTATGTTGGTATCCAGCCCGTTACCCCAATGAATAGTCGCTGGCTTGCCCCTTGCATAGGCCCTTGCAGCCTGGATGATCTCTTCCTTGTCCACCCACGTGATATCAGCCACGCGCTGGGGGTCATAGTCCTTGACATGTCTCCCCAGTTCTTCGAAACCCACTGTCCAGTCGCGGATAAATGACCTGTCGTAAATCCCCTCCTCAATGATGACATGTATCATCCCAAGGGCCAGGGCAAGATCCGTCCCTGGTCTCAACCTCAACCACAGATCCGCCCTTCGAGCAAGGGGAGTCTTCACCGGATCGATGACGATAAGCCTTGCACCTTTGTCAACGGCGCCCAGTATCTCATGGTACAGGGGGATATTAGTGGCTGACGGATCGCACCCCCACACCACCAGGCATTTAGGGGGATAGGCGAAATCAGGATATGCATAGTACCCGTAAGTGAACTGTGATGCCTTTATTCCAGGGACAAAACATACCGATGCCATGGATGCGATGTTGGGCGTACCAAAGACGTTGGCAAACCTCGCAAGGTAGCCGTCACTCATCCCCTTGTGACCGCCCCTGATGATTTGCACTGCCTCGGCCCCGTACGTTTCCTTGGTTTGTGCCAAGGAAACCGCCATAGCATCAAGAGCCTTATCCCATGAGATCTCCTCCCATTTCCCTTCACCCCTGGCCCCGATTCGCCTCAAGGGGCGCTTGAGCCTGTAAGGACTTTCAAGATATTCCAGGGATGCCTGGCCTTTCTTGCACAGGTGGCCCCGGTTCACGGGGTGGCACGGATCTCCTTCTACCCCGGTTGGCTTTCCGTCCCTCACATGAATCAACACGCCGCAGTTGTTATAGCAAAGACGGCACGTACTTCTCACCACTCCCCCTGGATGCTTTTCAGCCATTATGCTGCCCTCTCCTTCGCTCCGGTAATTAACCTTCTGCATCTTCTAAATGGGTACCGGCCCACTTGCCGCCCTTGTTGCGGCCCTCTTCCTCCATTGAAGGATGCTCAGGACCGCGAAAAGGGTGGCACCAACCCCGAACCATGCAGGGTTTTTCATGAACAGAAAAGTAATGAGCCATCCGGCACTGAGGATGAATAGAAATCTTTCCGCGAAATGGCACGGTTCCAAGTAATGCCCCACAAAGGCTACCTGGAATGCGACGATTCCCATGACCGCGGCGGCCAAGCTCAATACGGATATGAGTGGATCCTGCGGCATCAACAAAAGGACAGGGGCAAATACAAACATATAGGGAAGCAAAAAACCTGCAAAGGCGACCTTTGTGGCCTCAACAGCCGTTTTCATGTAGGATGCGGCAGCGACCTTGGACGCTATTACCGCCCCCGGTGCCACGGGCGGTGTGATAAAGGCGAAAGATGCCACATACATCATGAAGAAATGGGCTTGAGCAAGACCAACACCCATTTTGTCAAGGGCAGAGACCCCAAAGATCGCCAGGATTATATACCCCGCTACACCAACACCGGCCATTCCAAACAGGATACCGAGGCACCCAATAATGAGCAAGGCGGGAATAAGCATTCCTCCGCTCCAGTGGTAGATGCCCGCGGCAAGCTTGATACCGATTCCGGAATAGGTAAACGTGGAATAGATCAGGCCTGTTGTACCGATCATGGCGGCGATACCGCTCCCACCGATCGCCCCATGCTTGAATCCCTCGATGAACTTCCCAAGAGAAGGGCGTTTGTCTTTGCGAACAAGAGCCAATATGATCGTGCTGACAACCGCCCAGAAGGCCACGAAAGCCGCGCTGTACCCAACCACCAGGAGAAGGACTATGACCAGGAGCGGCCCGAAAAATGCAGGGGCGGAAAGGAGCAATTCTCTTTTGTCAAGATCTTCTGCCTGCCAATCCAGCTTGAGTTGTTCCCCGCGGAGAAAAACGTAGGCAAAGGCGCAAAAAAAGTAAAGTATCCCCGGAATCAGGGCCATCTTAATGATCTTTAAATAAGACAATCCTGTCAAGCCCGCCATGACAAAAGCCGTGGCGCCCATAACCGGAGGCATGATGAGCCCTCCTGTTGATGCGGCCGCCTCAATGGCTCCCGCTTGATGGGGAGGGTATCCCACCTTTTTCATGAGGGGGATTGTAAACGATCCGGTAATGGCGATATTGGCCGCCACACTGCCCGTCACCGAGCCCACAAATGCGCTGCTCACAACGGCTGCTATTCCCGGGCCTCCCCTGACTTTCGATCCTATGGCCTTGCCCACTTCCAGGAAAAAACCGGTTGCGCCGGTCGCGGATAATAAACTGCCGAAAAGTATGTACAGAAACACGTAATTGGCAGAGACAGGCAGAAGGATGGAAAAAATCCCCCCATCCAAAGCAGCGGACAGGGATGTTATGGTATCCGCAATCGACTGGGCTTCACAATAGAAAGGTTCCGGCAGGTATTGACCAATGAAGGGATAAATCATGACCCCTATGGCAAGACAGGGAATAACCGGGCCGAAGGAGACCCAGGCCGCGATTATCACTAGAGGAATGAACATCGCCCCGACGGCGAGATCTGCGGCCGTATTGAAATAGGCCCGGTTCTGCAATGCCTCGCTGAATATGAACAGATACGCCCCGCAAAGGAGAGAGGTCACCACCGCCAGAGCCGACAGGCCCCGGAACAACCGGTTCTTCATCCTTTCAAAGGTTGCCAGAAATATGACCACCAATGCGATGCTGATGTGGGTAATATAGTGCTGGATGGTAGGCAGTAATATCTTCTGGCTGGCAATCAGATGGTAAAGGCACATGGTCACTGCCGCCACTGTAACCATGATCCCTGCTGTTTTTTTTGAAAGGTTCATCTCCCGCGACCCATTTTTGGTTTCTGCTCTTTTATGCCAGGCACACCCCGATGTTGCGAAAATCACGAGCGGACTCTGTGCCATGTCGACACTCTGGTGGTCTCTGCCGTAACATCGGGGCGTGCTCCCTGGTTTACAGCCTGCTGAGAACTTTGATCAGCCTGCCCAGGCCCGCTCCACGGAGAAAAGGTTACCTCAGCACTCCCATGGGAGAGCCCTTCTCCTTTAGAATCTTGACAGCCAGAGGATGATAAAATTTCGTGTTTCCCATGATCCCCATGGTCTTGGGACTCAAGAATTTCCCCATCGGATGATATTCCCCGAACTTGTCAAGGTTCTCCCATACGACCCTCAAGATTTCTTCAACAACGTAATCAGGCATTTCATCTGTCACGGACCATGCGTAATACTTTGCAGCAATCACCCACGGATTGACCTGATTTCGGAATGTGTTTGCAGGAATCGTCAAGGGATAATAGGGATTCCCGGTCTCCTTGTACATCCGCTCCAGGACCTTGGCATCCCAGTTGATGAAATATGTCTTCCTGGTATCCACCACTTCTACTGCAAAGGGAGACAATACCCACTTGTTCGGTCCCATCATTGCCCCACCTGACCCTACTACGTCCAGAAGACCGTCCATCATGGCAGTATGGGCAGGTTTGTAATGCATGTATTCCATTTTCACGTCATCCCGCGACACACCTGCGGCCTCCAGGCAGTAGAAGGCCATATCAGACCATGCGGTTCTTGTGGGCCTGTTGATCACGCAAATCCTCTTCCCCTTCAAGTCTGCAAGGGTCTTGATCTTGGGATCGAGCGTAATGAGCGCATTCAAAATCACGGAGATGGGAAATACGTACTTGATCCTGGTAAAGTCGTAGTTGATGCCCTTGAAGATCGGGAACCCGCTCAACGCCTCATAATGGGTAGGCTCTGTGATACTCCATATCACCGTCTTTCTGAGTTTCTTCTTTGCCACAACCCTCTTGGTGTTCTCCGTTGGAGATTTCCCTTCCACCACCGTGGCCTTGAGCCATGTGCTGTTCTTGTTTATGACATCCGCCAATCCGACCCCTATCGCATAGGTCGCCATGAAGGCCGGTGGAGTGAGGACCTTGATCTTGTAAGGTTTTCTGGCATATGCGCCATTAACGGAAACCACGAAAAAAAAGACGATCAGCAATGAAAGGACTACTGAAATCCTGTGGACGCTCCTGGTCAATAAGCCTTTATCATACATAGAAATCCCTCCTTTGAATTGATGTTAGGTTCCTGGACACTTCACCCAGCCCCATGCCAAGCGCCGTCTCCTCCTCTCACCTCCTTCCCAGCAAGGTACTGTAGCCTCTTAGACCCTGAAATGCTCACCCGTGTCTTTTCGTTTCCAACGAACCCGCTGCATCAGGGGATGGTTCAGCTTGATGGCCCCTTCAACAGGACAATGAGCCACACAGCAACCTCCATACCAGCATTCATCAGGAAACAATATGATCGGCGGCCTCCCCTTCACAGGGTTTGGAATCAGTACGTCCATCTGGCAACATTCCACACAACTGTTGCACCCATTGCACAGATCCTCATCAAAAATGACGGGCCTACTGGGCCCCGGAACGTTGGGAACCGCATATAGCTTTTTCTCCGCCATGACGTCCTCCTTCTCTCTCCTTAGGAACTATACCATCCTTTGTAATTCTGGTTGTGGGCCTCATAGCCTTCCTTCAAATCACCCCAGAAATCAATGGGAAGCATCCTGCTCTTCACCTCGCCCCCTTCCAGCTTCACTGTAACCCACCCGCGCCATTCAGGCGGGTCAACCTGGGGATAATCCAGCCTGTAGAAATCCAGGTGCTCGCTACTGGCCTTTCGAGCCAGGCATGCGTGGGTGATGATCTGGTCACAGGTGAGGAGGTCAAGGACATCAAGGACGCGGCCTAGTTTATGCGGATCTGTTGCGTAGACCATCGACGCCTCATTCTCCTCAATCTCCCCTAGCGAGATCAATCCGAGGTTCAATATCTGTTCGCTTTTCGGTTCACTGCAATAGGTCTGCATCACCCGGCACAGCCCCGCATTAAGCTCTTTCCAATCCATGCCGTCTTTCCTCTCGACAGGTGCGTATACGCGGTCCTTTTCCGCTTCCACCTGTCCGCGGTCGACCACAGGATCAGGGGCCCCTGTAGCGTATTCCGCTGCCTTTCTTCCCGCGTATCTACCCGTACCTGCCGCGTGATGGGCATAGTTCCCTGCAAACAACTGGTCACCCGCCGAATAAAGGCCCTCAAGTGTCGTCTTGAGATCCCAGTCAACGAGTGGTCCTCCGGCATCCCCTCCTTCCCCAAAGATGCGCTGCTGGGGGAGACCTTCTCTGTGAAAATGCGATTTCTTCCCTACCATGTCTCCCCCCATCATCATGTAGCTCTGGAGGAGATCCTTATCCGGATCAAAGCCGCTTGCCTTATATGTATGGAGTATTGGAATCTTTGTTTTACCCTCTTCACCGACCATCATGCCAAAAATGACCTTCCTCTCCGTCTCGGGCATGGAAGGAAGATCTGCATAGAGGGGGAGTCTGAATTCGCCCTTCCTTATTCTTTCCTCGAGGTCCGGAATTATCCTTGGCCGGCGGTATTCGTATGCCGTGGCTCGTTCTCCCATGAATTTCTGCCCGGGGGCAGGTCGATAACGCTCGGAGAGGTCTCTCAAGATCCTGCCGTCCCTGTCCACCCAGGGGATCTCCTTTCCGTCTGCATCAACGATTGTGCACGCATACCAGGTATTGAAAGGGTTGCCCGTGCCAAACAACGGGAAAGTCCAGCCGCTACCCATCTTTGACCTCGTTGATTTCTCCATCAGAGTCAACTCGGCCCCGGCGCGCCACGCCATTGCGTGACCGTTTCCAATACAGGTGTGCGGCCTCAAGGTGGAAAGCCCGATTAGTTCCGTAGAGAACTGCCAGATCCGCTGGGGTCTTGACATGCCCATTACCGTGGCCTTTCCCCGGAATACCGTGAACGCGCCTGTCCGCACATTGATGCCCGTGGCACCCACCACCCTGGCTCCCTGCTCGCCACCCTCAGTCAGCAGGGCCGTCGCCTGGGTCCTGTCGTAGATTTCCACGCCCAGGCGGCGGCACTCATTATACAGGGCAGGCTTGAAGGTGGTGCCCCATACCCGAAAATGAAGTTTGTTCACATAATCATAGGCAAAGCAAAGTTTTGTCTCCTCATCCCTGAACTCGGCCCCCTTAAACTCGTCTTCCGTATCCCGCACTTTGGCTCCCATTTGTTCCAGTTCCAAAAGTGCATCGTAGCACTCCCGTGAGGCAATGTAGCGCGAAATCCCGTTGGTGTAACCGCCGGTGGAGCTTGCCTCCGCCTCTACCATCTCCTCAGGGGTGATACTTGAGCAGGGATTGGCAACATATACCCAGTGGTCACAACCGGCACCCCCGGCCCCACTCCTGACCGTGGCCCCCTTTTCAACTATAGCGACCTTCAGTCCCTTCCTCGCGGCACTTATGGCCGCCCAGCAACCGGCTATCCCTCCACCAAGGATCAAAACGTCGGCCGTGACCGTGGCCTCCTTGCCATACTCCAACGGATAGGGCCATTCTATTCCTGTGCCTGTTTCTGTTACGTATTCATTGCTCATGACTCTCTCCTCCTCATGTCTTAGACCCCCTGGAAAATACTCCTAATTACAAGCCCCACGCATCAGAGATGAATTCAATTATCAACTCCTTTGCCCTGGAGATGTGTTGTTCCATGGCCAGCCTCGCCTTCCGGGCGTCTCTTCGCTTGATTGCCTCCACTATCGTGTCGTGGTCCTGCAAAAAGCCATCCCGGTTCCTCGTGATCAAGAACTTGTGGTATTTGATAACCCGGAGCAGGATTTCGTCCACCAACCAGTTCATCTTTTCATTGCCGCACCGCTGCCGGATAAACTGATGAAAGGCCCTGTTTGCCGACTGCCACTTTTCGACGTATCCCTCTTCATTTGGGGACATGTGCTTCATTGACCTATTGATACCGGCCAGATAGGCGATGTCTTCCTCGGAAAAGCCGGGTGTGGCCCACTCAACTGCCTTTCCCTCCAGGAGCTCTTTCAGTTCAAAGTATTCTTTTATGTCCTTGGGGGAATGCTTCTTGATTGTGGCGCCATGATAGGGAACGTGTTCCAAGAAGCCTTCGGTTTCCAACCTGTTGAGGGCCTCACGGACAGGGCCACGGCTGCACTGGAATTCCTCGCTCAGCCTGGTTTCAGTGAGCCGCTCCCCGGGCAGGTATTGGCCTGAGATGATCTTCTTGAGGATTTCCTGGTAAATTGTTTCTTTTAGCATCAACGTAAAGGCGGAAGAGGGTTTAAGTAAGGTTCGAATTCCAAGAATTGCTGACAAGATTGTTAACAACCTTTTGGAAAACCAGTTAATCCAGGATTACCATTTTGTCAACCAAAAACTTGAATTGGTGTCTATTTTTTCATAGCACAGGCGACAGGCATAATCCGAGACATTGCTCAGGGCGGGTGATTTCGATGCCAGGGATGAGGTCCAATCACCTTCTTTTCCCGAGATACGCGGCCTTGACCTTCTCATCGGTCAAGAGGTCCTCGGAGGCGCCCTTAATAACTACCCTGCCCGTATCCAGGACATAGCCGTACTGGGAAATCTGAAGCGCAAGCCTCGCATTCTGCTCTACAAGCACCATTGTAATCCCGTCCCTGTTAAGGGCGGTGAGCGTTTCAAATATCTCCCTTACCACAAGGGGGGCAAGTCCCAGGGAAGGCTCGTCAAGGAGCAGCAACCTGGGCCTTGACATAAGGGCGCGACCGATTGCCAGCATCTGTTGTTCCCCGCCGCTCAAGGTCCCGGCCTTCTGATCCGACCTATCCCGAAGAATCTTGAAGAGCTGATACACTCGATCAAGAGATCCCTTCAATTCTCTTCCGCCCCCTGCGCTGGTACCGTAAGTCCCGAGCAGCAAGTTGTCCAGCACGGAAAGAGGCCCAAAGATCTGCATTCCTTCCAGGACCAGACTGATCCCCCGCTTAACTATGGCGTGCGTCGGCAGCCTGGTGATCTCATTTTGATCATAGATGATACGCCCGGAGCTTGGCTTTACCAGTCCCGTGAGTGTCTTGAGGAAGGTGGACTTTCCTGCCCCGTTCCTCCCGATAACGCAGACCAGACCGCCCTTCTCCACGCTGAAGTATATATCTTTCAGTGCGTGGATGTGCCCGTAGTGGGTATTCAGTCCACTGGTATCCAAAAGGGCTTCATGCATAATCATCCGCCCCGAGGTACGCCTCTATGACGGCAGGGTCTTGCTGTATCTGTTCAGGAGGGCCCTCCGCGATTTTCACTCCATAGTTCAACACCAAAATCTCTTCCGCAACCTCCATTACAAGGCTCATATCGTGTTCTACCAGAAGTATGGTTATACCCATCGCCTGAATTTCCTTGATCAGGCTGGCCAAGGCCTCGGTTTCAGCCTCGTTGAGACCCGCGGCCGGTTCATCCAGCATAAGCAGTTGGGGCTCTGTAGCCAGGGCCCTGGCAATCTCCAGCAGTTTTTGCTCCCCGTAAGGCAGGTTACCGGCCATTTCATCTTTCTTGTGGGCAAGG
>JAFDIC010000587.1 GCA_019308525.1 Deltaproteobacteria bacterium | reverse complement strand
CCCTTCATCCTCATGGCGGTTATGAATGCACCAATCTGAGCATCCGTCGCCCTCCCGCTCATGATCTCCTCCATTACCTCTTCCATCTGGGACTGGGGCAAGTCTTCCCCCCTCACGACCTTTGAAATTGCCTCCTTTATCATCTTTCTTTCCTCCTTTTTTTCAAAAAGTTACCTATAAGGGCAGGACCGTCACTGGTTATTATTGATTCGGGGTGAAACTGAAGCCCTTCTACCATGTATTCCCTGTGCCTCAGACCCATGATCTCCCCTTCCTCTGCCCATGCGCTTATCTCCAGACTATCCGGCAAAGAGTCTCGTTCAACTATGAGAGAATGATATCGAACCGCCAGGAAGGGATTTTGGATACCCCTATACAAGGTCCGTCCGTCATGAAATATCAGGGAAGCCTTTCCATGCATAATCTTTCTTGCCCTTGTTACCTTGCCGACGTATGCCTCTGCTATGCCCTGGTGCCCGAGACAAACGCCGAGCACAGGGGTCTCCTTCCCGAAATTACGGACGATGTCAACGGATATCCCCGATTGCAAAGGAGTCCCTGGGCCTGGGGAAATCAAGATATGGGTCGGTCCAAGCCTTTTGATCTCCTTGATGCCTATTTCGTCATTTCGGAAGACTCCGACTTCCTGGTCCATGTTTTCAAGCAACTGTACCAGGTTGTATGTAAAGGAATCATAGTTATCTATTACGAGGATCATTTGTATTGATCTCCCTTATTGCCTTGAACATGGCAGCCGCTTTCTTCATGGTTTCTTCGTATTCTCTCTCAGGAGAGGAGTCCGCGACAATACCCGCGCCTACCTGTAAGGAAAGCCTTCCATTTACAATGGTCATGGTACGGATCGTAATGCAGAAATCCATGTTTCCATTGAAACCGAAATAACCCACTGCCCCTGCATATGCCCCCCTCTGAGAAGGCTCCAACTGATTTATGATTTCCATGGCCCTTATTTTCGGTGCGCCCGCTACGGTCCCTGCTGGAAATGCAGAAACAAACAGGTCAAAGCAATCCATGTCACTCCGTAGCAGGCCCTCTATGTGGGAAACTATGTGCATCACATGGGAGAATCTCTCCACCTCCATGAGCCTTGTTACTTTGACAGAACCCGGCATTGCCACCTTTCCCGCGTCATTCCTCCCCAGATCTACAAGCATGATATGCTCCGCCCTTTCTTTTGGATCAGATATGAGATCCTCTTCCAGTGCCCTGTCCTCCTCGTCATTTTCCCCCCTCGGCCTGGTCCCCGCGATGGGGACAAGTTCAATCCTGCCGTCTATTGATCGGACCAGGACCTCAGGAGAAGCCCCGACGAATTTGACTTCCTCAAAATCCAGGTAGAACATATAGGGTGAAGGATTGATGCTCCGCAGGTTCCTGTAAAGGGTAAAAGGGTCACCGGATAGATCCCCTGAAAATTCCTGGGACAGGACAATCTGGATCGCATCGCCGGCCGCGATGTATTCCTTGGCCCTGTGAACTGCGGATTCGTATTCCTCTCTACTCATATTCGGTCTAAGTTCGGAGAGGGAAGCCGAATCATCTATATCCATGGTTGAAAGAGGCCTGAGTACTTGACTGGTGGTTTCTTCCAGCTCTCCATATGCCTCTTCATAGCATCTTCTCAGGTCATCATTCTTTTCTACGTGAACAAATACGACGATCCTTAATTTGTGGGTCTGGTGGTCAAAGATGATCATACGCCTTGTACCTACGAAGACGGCCTCCGGTACCGCCTTTTCCTTCGGACCAATCCCGGGCAGGCGTTCCCACTTTCTTACAAGATCATAGTTGATGAAACCTACCAGGCCGCCTTGGAAAGGGGGAAGATCATCATGTGTTACCAGCACATATTTCTCCTTGAGGGGCCTGAGCACGGAGACAGGGTCCTCGACTCCCTTGAGAATGTCTCTCCTGTTTCCTTGCCTAATCTCCGCCTGCTGATCTTGAAACCTCACAACAAGGAAGGGCCGGTAACCTATGAAGCTGCACCTGCCGATCTTTTCGCTCTTTTCCGCACTTTCCAACAGGTAGGAAAAACCGCCGTCCCTCACATTTAGATAGGCGGATATAGGTGTTTCGGTGTCTGCCAATAGTTCACGCCACAGGGGCACCAGGTTTCCCTTTTTTGCCAGGGATAAGAAATCGTCGAGCGAAGGTTTGA
>JAFDIC010000078.1 GCA_019308525.1 Deltaproteobacteria bacterium | reverse complement strand
ATAAAGAGGCCCGAAGTTGTTCCTCTGGTGGACGGAAACCCCATGCATATAGACCAGGTCGAGGCGCTCGTGGAAAAGGGGCGATTCCCCAGGGAAGAATTCGAAGAAATGAAGAAGAAGCAGGCCCGTTTGAGGGAGGAGATAGACCAGATCTTCCTGGAGCTCAGGGATCTTCAAAAGGAGGTCCAGGAAAATATCGAAAAAATGGACCGCCTGATGTTCATGAAGGTGGCGGGGCAGCTGGCGGCCGCCATAAAGGCCAAGTATGAAAACCAGAAAATAAGCCGGTACATGGACGATATGCTGGAGGACATGACCGAGCATTTGCAGATCTTAATGCCGCAGCCCCCTCAGCCCGTGCCGGGCATGCCTATCCTCCTACCTGAAGCAGACCCGTTCCATCCCTACCAGGTAAATCTCCTGGTAGATAATGCGGAGCAGAAAGGCCCGCCGGTCGTGGTGGAAAACTATCCCTCCTACAGGAATCTCTTCGGTGCTATCGAGAGGGTGGTGGACAGAAGCGGGGTTTGGCGTACGGACTTCAGCAAGATAAAGGCAGGATCGTTTGTCAAGGCCAACGGCGGGTACCTGGTATTGAATCTCGCGGATGTCCTTATTGAACCGGGAGTTTGGCCGGCCCTCAAGAGATCTTTGAAGTCCAAGAAGATGGAAATCCAAACCTATGATCCCTTCTACTTCTTCACCACCACAGGCCTGAAACCTGAGCCGATCGATGTTGACATCAAGGTTGCAATTATCTCAGACGAATATCTCTACTACTTGGCCCAATTTTATGACCAGGATGTGAGCAAAATATTCAAGGTCAGGGCCGACTTTGATACCGCGATGGACAAGAACAAGGAGGCCATTGTGAAGTTCGCCGAGTTTGTCAAGATGCGCCAGGATCAGGACAGACTAAGGCCCTTTGACAGGACGGCGGTGGCAGCGCTTGTAGAGCATGCGGTGCGTATGACAGGGCGACAAGAGAAGATTTCCACGAGTTTTCCCACCATCGCGGATCTTCTCAGGGAGGCTGATTACTGGGCGGGCCAGGATGACAGGGATGTGGTGCAGGAAGAGCACGTTGACAAGGCCATTGAAGCGAGGGTCTACAGATCCAACAGGATAGAAAAGCATATCCAGGAGATGATAACCCGTGGGACCCTCCTGATTGATACCGACGGAGAGGTGGTGGGCCAGGTGAACGGTCTTGCCATATACAGTCTCGGCGATTATATGTTCGGAAAACCTTCCAGGATCACCGCGTCAACCTCTATGGGAAGGGCCGGGATAATAAACATTGAGCGGGAAGCAGACCTTTCAGGGAACACCCACAACAAGGGTATGCTGATCATGAGCGGATACTTGAGAAAGAAGTATGCCCAGGACAAGCCCCTCACCATGAGCGCAAGCATAGCCTTCGAGCAATCTTACAGCGGTGTGGACGGCGATAGTGCGTCATCCACTGAAATGTACGCCCTCCTCTCCAGCCTCTCCGGCGTGCCAATCAAGCAGTACATCGCCGTGACCGGCTCCGTCAACCAGAAGGGCGAGGTACAGTCCATTGGCGGTGTGAATCAAAAAATCGAGGGGTTCTATGACTGCTGCCGGAGCGTCGGGCTCAACGGAAAGCAGGGGGTGATGATACCTGAAAGCAACCTGAAGGACCTCATGCTGCGCAAAGACGTCGTGGACGCGGTCAAGAAAGGGAAGTTCCACATCTATGCCGTAAAGACCATTGACGAGGGGATAGAAATATTGACAGGGGAAAAGGCAGGGGAACCCCCGAAGGATTGAAGAAGTTTGGGGAAGAAGAACAGAAGGGAGAAAACAAGAAAGGTAGGGGCAAAGCGCAGGGGACAAAGAAGAAGTAAGCTACGTCGCCCATCATGAAAACAACTCCCCAAGGCACCATACAGGCCAAGATCGCATGGGCGGAAAACTGTTACCTGGAATTCAAAGGGATCTTCCTCAATGACCCGGGCCTAATGGCCTTGAGCGCAGGCCTTGAACAATCCATATCCCGCACACATCGTTTCATGACAGAGGCGGGAATTGGGCATATCTGCGAGTCGTGCGAAAAGGAGGATGGGGGCTCTTGCTGCGGCAAAGGTATGGAAGATCATTACGATGGACCCATTCTCCTCATGAACCTCCTCCTTGGACAGGGCATCCCCAAGACCCGGAGAGATCCCAGGAGTTGTTTGTTCCTTGGCGATAGGGGGTGTTTGCTAAGGGCCAGACATGTAATCTGCATAAACTACCTGTGCAGAAAGATCTCGGACCGTATCTCCCCTGACATAATCTCCGTGCTGAGAGAAAAGGAGGGCCGGGAGATCGAATATGTCTTCCTCCTCAAGGAGCGCATCCTCGCCCTGTTGAACATGCATGGCGAAGCCAGATTCATGGGCAAATCCCCACGTGAAGGGACCCGCAAAGATAGACCCTGAGATGCGCTTTAGCCCCTCTCAAGGATTTTCATGTTGAACGAGACTATTCAAAGAACACTTCAAGAGGTCGCGCGTTTTTACGATGAAAGAAAGGTGGGAGACTCGGGATCCCTGGGCTTCAGGAGATCTTCGGATCTGGGAAAATTACTGGCATGCCTTGAGTGCTTACTATCGGAAGGCCTCGTCGTTCCCGGACGATCCCTTTTCCTGGATATGGGTTGTGGAGACGGTCGCGTCAATGTCCTCTTTGGTTATATCGTTCGCCTCTCCTTTGGCATAGAACTTGATGAGTGGATCCTTGATGAGTACAGCGAGCTGCGCGCCTTGCTGGATCAGGAACTCAGGGAGCAAGGCTTTCCCCTGCCGCCGGACAATATCTTTCTGTTCAACGGCAATGCCCTGGACGAGGCCTCGTACCGATCAATAGGGGGGAAGACCGGCATATATTTTCATGATTTCGATATCTTTTACACCTATTTGACCATGCAGGACGAATTTGCAGACCTCATCGTTCAGAAGGCCAAGAAGGGCTCCATTTTCATGGTGTACGGCCTGAACAGCATCCTGCCCAAATACAAGGGAATGAGGCTGTTGACCCCCTTTGGTTCCCTCAAGGGGATACTGGCCCTCTACCAAAAGATGTAGCAACCCCCCCTGTCAAAGAAAACGGGCTACCAAAACTGCTTAATGGTCCTGTACTTTTCTTCCACGGGAGTGCTGTCGATCAGGTACATGTACACCATGTACAAATCGTTCTTGCCGTTGTTGTCGCGATCGAAATCTGCGTATACATAGATGTAGGAGTAGTTTATTTTCTTGCCTGCCCAGTACATGTTGATGGCATAAACGTCGAAACGATGTTTGTGCCCCGCGGGGAAGGTGTATTTCAGCTCCGGGATTTCCTTCTCAACACCCCTGTCCACCCTGACAAAGCCAAATGCGTCAGTGGGATAAAAGCTGTCATTTTCGATGTAGAAGGTCTCCATTCCGTCCATTAGGTAGCGAAGCGTGGTCATAAGGTTGCTGTATTCAGCCTTGATCCTGTACGCCTTGGCCAGGGGCAGGGAGATAGAGGCAAGAATGCCAATAATAGCGATGGTGACCAACAATTCTACCAGGGTAAAACCGCTCTCTCCCGGCCTGGGGGCACTCTTCCTCACTGCCATCCCTCCAGCATCAGTCCTTGGTCTGTGAAGGCAAAATCCACGGGCAGATCATTTGGAGCATATACGGGCTCAAGCACATAGGAGTAAGGAGATTTTCTCTCATAGTGAAATGCCTGCAAATCCATTGCACTGACTCTTCCTTCTGGCAGGTACTTGCCCAGTAATTCCTCCAGTCCCCCGGGGACAACGCCCTTGTGATCTCGCGCGTAATCACTTATGGCCTGGCGTATTACGATTGCAACGGCGAAAGGGTTCTTCTCAGGTTGAAGGTGCTCAACCTCCGTGGTGGAAGTAATCTTGTGATAGAGGAGCAGCTCCACAATGGCGATCACAAGCCCTATCGAAACAGGAACCAGTATCCTAAGATAGGCCCTTTTTTTCTTCTTGACCTCTTTTTCGATTTCTTTCTTGTCTTTTGACCTGATTTTATCATGTCTTCTTTCTTCTATTTCTTCCAGGGTGGCGCGCAAGGTGCAGCCCATACACTGGTACCTGCCATCCTCAAGCTCTATAGCGCACTCTTCACACAAAGCCCTCCTGCACGAAAGACAGTGGAATTTGGCGTTTCTGTTTGGGTGACTCGAACACTTCATGGGAGAGGTCTCCACCTCACGATTGCCCAGTTTGGCCATCTAAAAAGCATAGGCAAAACACCCGCTTCTGTCAAGGTCAGAAGCTCCCGGGGTAGCCTGCTGTCCCCCGGTGTCAAGCAGAGGAAGGGAAAAAAGTGATGATAGCGGCCTGTTTTGTATTGTGGTTGTCCACACCCAGGGTATCCCCGGCCCCTGTTGCCGGTGCCGGGGGAGCCTGGTCAGGCGGCCTCTAGTCCACAAGTATACGCCTTACCAGACAGAAGAAAAGGACATGGAGGATTTCTGGAACAGGACCTACGATTTCATCACTACTCTGAGAGAGGGTTTCAAGGTTCCCCTGTGGATTGAGCCGGTTCAATTCAGAAGGATACCCGTCCTTCCCCTCATTGATGGAGTTATTCTCAACTCACCAGCCATGGCCGCAGGGATCCAGCCGGGCGATGAGGTTATCGCAATAAACGGAAGCGGTGTTCATGCGCGTTCAGAGATAAGGGATATGTTCAATTGTACTGAGATAGAATCTCAGACAGGAATGGAGGTCAAGATCAGAAGAAAAGGGCGGGAAATGACCATTGATCTGGATAGGGTTCCCCCCGGATCCAATGGATTCTCATATCCCTACGATCCCTGCTTGCATCATCCCGGGGAAAGAGCCGGGATGTTGTTCTTGCCGGATTTTGACCCTCGTTACTTGGCCCACATCGCATATGTGATTCAAAAACACAATGCGGAAAAGGTCCTGTTCTTTTGCTCACCCCTGACAGCGGGAGTGGTAGAAACCCTTGTAAGGCATCAATCCTTTTATGAGGAGTTCTTTGAGCACCGAGCATTGTGGCTCTATGTGCCGGGCTTTAACACCATGGAAGGAAACACTCACTTGATGGAAAGTCGATTCGTGGAAGATTATGAGACGGCCTTCCTAAGGGCCTGTGATGAAATAAGGGATCGTCCGGATCTTATACTTGTCCCGGATGCATTTGGCTCTTCCTGGGGTGTGGACTTTCATGGAAGATCTATTTTTGAGCTCCAATATGTCACCGGGATTCCGGTCGAACTGGTTCCTTTGCAATATGTCTATGGCAGGGAGGATTAGAAATGAGGAAGTTGGATGATGCCGCTCTACATCCTGTCATCAAATACCTCAAGAACAGAATAGATTCATTGTCGGGACTTATCCAGTTTGAAGCAGGTGGAGAACCGATTGAAATCGATGCCTTTCGCTTGAGAAACCTGTCAGCCTGGGCCTTTGAAGAATACAAATCCGTGTTTGATAGCCTGGGCCCCCTCTCAGGCCACTGCAATTTGCGATGTAACTTTTGCTATGAGAAGGGAAATCCTCTCCCCTACGCAAAGACGACCTTATCCATACAAGAGGCCAGGACACGGCTTCGATACTATCGACAGGAAACAAGAAAAGGGTTACCCCAATTCGAAAGGCGGTTTTACAAAGAGCCATTTACCAACAGGGATCTGATACCCATTTTGAAAATGGTAAGGGCAGTCGATCCCGGGGTTGAGATATCCATCACGACCAACGGAACCATGCTTGATGAGAAGACCATTGAGGAGCTCTGTAGGCTCGTTCCCATTAATCTATCGGTCTCGGTTAATTCCTCCAACCCCGACAGCCGAAAAAAGATTATGGGCGATTCATGCAGTGAAGCATCCCTAAGATCATTGAAGAAATTGAAGGAACATGGATTGGCCTTTACCGGCTCCATCGTTGCATGGCCGACCCTGGAGATGAGCGATCTCTTGGAGACAATTGGCTTTCTAGACGAACATCTCGCAAGAATGATACGCATTACGCTTCCCGGCTATTCAAGATATTACTCCGAGATGCCTCCCTTTGACACGAAACAGGCCTGGAACGCCGTATTGGAGGCCGTTTGGCCCTTGAAGGAGAAAATAGGGACCCCCCCTTGTTGGTTCTCCCAAGTCTCTATCACACGCAACCCCTTACACCACAGATCGAGGGGACCATAAGATCTTCCCCCGCGGAACGCGCCGGCCTCAAGACCTATGATGTCATAAGAAAGATAAATGGCAGGCCCGTGCTTTTTCGAACCGAAGCCAAGGAGTATTTGGCAGGCGAATGTAAAGAGACCCCGATCTCCGTAGAAATTCTTCGTAACGGGCAGGTCTTATCATTTGACCTTGCGGAAAACGGGGACAGTGAAGCCAGCTACCCCTACCGCCCCCCGGGGTATCCGGCCTCCAAATCTCACCCGTATGGCGTTGTCCTGATTGATGACTTCAATCCTACCTGGCTCTGGAATGTGCTCCACAAGATATCGCAAACAGACGCCAAACAGATCCTGTTGATGAGTTCAGATATCATGGAGCCGGTGGTGGCTTACCTGCTGGAAAAACATGCCGAGACAGAAGAGATCCTAAAGAGCAAAAACCTTTATTTGTGGATACCGAGGCATCGCTTCTGGGGGGGAAACATTATGATGGGTGACCTGTACACCTGTTCGGATTACCTTCATGCCATAAAGGATTTTCAGGATCAACATGGAATCAAGCCTGATCTTGTAATTATACCCAGTTCTTTCACCTGTAACAACAATATGGATCTCTTGGGCGTATCATATAGCAGCATCGAATATGCAACGGGCATTCCTGTTGAACTTGCCTGGTGCTCCCATCTGACAATGTAGAGAGCTTTGGTGAAAAATGGACTCCCCTGATATTGGCCGCAAATTCATACGCAAGGAAAATGTTTTGATTATTCATCTGACTGACAGGTGCAATAATCGGTGTCGTTTCTGTATGGTAGATGATATCCATTCTCCTTTTTGTTTTCCCTACGAGCGCGCTCTGAGTCTGATCGCCTCCATGCCCCCGAATTCAAAGATTGATCTTTTCGGAGGTGAACCGACACTCCATCCGAAGTTCTTGGATCTGCTGGCCTATGCCATGTCGCGCCAAACGGAATGTTCGGTGGCGACCAATGGGCGCCTCTTCTCCAGGAGGTCGTTTGCAAAAAGGGTCGCGAGGATTACCCGCAGCAGTCTCTACATCCGCACTTCCCTGCATGGCGCCACGGCAAAATCCCACGAAGCCGTGACAAACGTCCCGGGAAGCTTCCAGCAGTTAATGGATGGACTTGATAATATTGTCTCAGAATGCATGCCGTGCCAGGTCAACATGGTTATTACAAGAAAGAACCTGATGGACTCGGAGGGTTTCACCCGATACCTCTCTCCCGGGAGGGTGCTTGTCGCATATCATCCCGGCGCCCGACAAAGTTTGATTAACAGGATTAACGAACTGCCAGACAATTATGAAATCGTAAACCAGAGCCGTTATGGTGAATGGCTTATCGTCCGCCTTCAGGCAGGCCAGGACATGGGTGGTGCTATAGACTTTTTCAACCAAATGCCGGAGGTGCACTATTCTGAACCCCTGTTTTACGGCATCAATGATTCGGAAGATTCCCCCATGGATGGCCTAGGCTGGAATCTGGAAGCCATCAACATTGATGAAGCATGGGACTATACCAAGGGATCCCCCAGCGTAGTTGTTGCGGTCATTGATGGAAAGCCTTCCCTCAAGCACCCGGCATTCCCCTCTACGCTCGAGGCGGACATCAGGCAAGAGTATTTCTTCTCCAATGCTCCAAGTTTCTCTTCACACAGCACTCAGATATTCGGTATATTCGCGGGTACAGGCAACGGCATATCGGGGATATGCCCGAAGGCACATTTCCTTCCTTTGATCGTGAGATTGGAGGCCCAATATTACAGCCAGAGGGCAGAGGCGATCCATTATCTTTCAGAGATCCAAAAGAGCAACATGCTGGATGGTCAACCCATTTCCAGGGTTGTGGCCAATTGCAGTTGGAAGACTTCCGGCGATGTGGCAGTCATCAGGGAGGCGATCAGAGCCGCCGCTTCCAACGGTGTTGTTTTTGTGACCTCCGCCGGCAACACCAACGATTCCGGAGCCCATTATCCCTCGGACTACAGCAAGATCATCGATGGTGTATTATCCGTTGCAGCCCTGTCGCCAGATGACAGGAAGGCCGTCTATTCCAATTACTCACCTACGGTGAGCATCTCCGCTCCCGGTGGTGCAGGACTTCCCCTGGATGCGGATGATATCTATTGTCCCGACCTAAACGATTCCTATTCTTACGGTGCGGGGACATCCCTGGCAGCACCCCATGTTGCGGGGGCCATAGCGCTCCCTTTGTCTGCGCATCCCGGCATGGATTTTCAAACCATAAAGGGAATCCTTGATCGGACCGCCCTCATCATAAAGGAAAAGAACCCCGATACATGGAATATGCTGGGCGCAGGGAAACTGGATGTGGGGGTGGCATTAAGGGAAGCCTCCAGGGTCATGGGACCAAACCGGCCCGAACCGGAGCCGACCGACGATACGGTGCAGCCGGAACGTGAGCCAAAGCCGACTGCTGACACGGTCGAGATCAAGATTCCATCTCCCTCTTCGGCGGGAGAAACCCCACCCGGACCGAAAATCACCATTACCCACGAACCCGACGGCCATGTTGCTGACCCGGATGAGGGCCGCAAGATGACACAGGATATCTTGCAAAGGGTGGGCGAAGAGATCCAACGTCTCATAGGATGCGAACACTTGGTTCGTGGTGTTCAGTTGCGAGTCACCCTGGAATTTAGAGGGTGCACGACGGTCATGACATTTCCCATGACATTTCGGGAGGACAGAGAGGATGAACAAGAATAATTCCAAAACCGCGAGGGGCAAAACAGACCCGGAAGATGACTATATCTTCCGCTTTCCAATCAAAAGAAGAAACCCATCATCTGATCCGGATCAGGTCCTGGTAGAGTTTTTCAAGGACCAGATGCGCGACTTGCTCAAAGTCATTTTTTTGAGCCAGGACGGGAAAAGGCTTATGCCCACACATTTCGGATTCCTGCACAAACCGGGAGAAGAATATTCCCTGTGGCAAGAATGACTGGAGCGGCCCCCGCGCGGGACCGGAGAGAAACGATCTTTTTCCCAAGGCCGCCCGGCAGTCAAGGGTCACCACCTCAGGCACCCCAAGAATTACTGATCACAGCGGGAAGTCTGCATAAACCGTCGACAACATCCCCTGATTTGCGGGTGCCCAGAAAGAGCCAATAAAATTGGTTCATATCACCCAAGAAATATGTTATTATCATTCAGCTTTTCGCCTTTGACCGTTCATGGTTATGGCTGATATGAGGGGCTGTTGGAGCGCACGAAGCTTTCTTGAGGGAGGGTAATGACCAAGATTCATATCCTCAACGGGGTGGACAGGGGTAAGGCCTTTGATCTTCCCGGTGACATCACCCTGCTCGGCCGTTCATCTGACAACGATATCCAGGTCAGGGACAGCACGGTCTCTCGATGTCACCTCAAAATCCTCAAGAAACCGGAGGGCTTCTTCATAGAAGACATGGACAGCCGGAACGGGACCTTCTTCAACGGGGAACGGGTAACCCCCGGGAGGCAAGTTCCGGTGAAGGAAGGTGTCCCTATAATCATAGGTATGACTGTAATCTGTATTGGTATGGGATGCCTGGAGCAGATGCAGCCCTTCCTGGATTCAATCGAGCTATCCAGGGCAAAAGGAAGTGAAAGCCTTCCACCACGAGGCGACCACAGGATCAAGACGGTTCAAAAAAATATAGATCTCCTCTACAAGGTTACCACGATTCAAGGAGACATCCTGAATACGGACCTGAGGGAAATCCTTGGAAAGATACTTGAAGACATATTTAAAATCTTGAAGAGAGTTGACAGGGCCGTGATCGTTTTGGTCGACCCGGAGACAAGACAAATCAAGACCGTGGTCTCCAGGGTTAAAAAGGCCCTTGAGGGCTCAAAATCCAGGTATAGCGCTCCCATAGTAGAACAGGTTCTCAGGCAGGGCAAACCGCTCGTTATGCTTGATACCATCGATGAGGAAGCCTCGGGCTCACTGGAGACCTTGAAATCCCTGAAGATCAGGTCTGTGATGTGCCTGCCCCTCATAAGCAGCTCCAAGATCCTTGGGGCCCTGTATATCGATTCCCTGGAAAGACCATACGGATTTCGAAGGGACGATCAGCCCCTCTTCTGGGACATCAGCGTGCGTATAGCAACTGCACTGGAACACTCTATCCTCCATGAAAAACTGAAAGAATAGGAACGAGATAGGACACAAGGAAAGACACCTCGCTGATTCTCGGCCAAGAGGTCCAAAAACAACGCCTCTCAACCCCTTTACACCTGGCTTGGAGCACATCCCCCATCCCGTCGGTATCGTGGTCCTGGTCTTGACATCCCTTGATATTATTGGGTAAGAAAATACCTGATCAGGAGTGTGAATCCATGCCGGCAAACCTACCGCCCCAATATTTTGAAGCTGAAAAGCGATACAGGGAAGCCACCACTCCACAAGAAAAGGTGGAAGCCCTCGAAGAGATGCTCATGATCATGCCCAAGCACAAGGGCACTGACAAGCTGAGGGCGGACCTTCGTCGCAGGATATCAAAGGTCAAGACTCAGGCCCAGCAGAAAAAGGGGCCTGCAAAGAGGGATGCAGTATATTCAGTGGAGAGAGAAGGCGCCACCCAAGTCATCCTGGTAGGCCCTCCCAACACGGGCAAGTCGTCGCTGGTAGCTGCCCTGACAAATGCTTCACCGGAGATTGCTGATTTTCCCCATTCTACCTGGAAGCCTGTGCCGGGAATGGTACAGTACGAGAATATCCAGTTTCAGATGGTGGACACTCCCCCCTTGAGCAAGGAGCACAATGAACCATGGTTGGCGGATTTGATAAGGAGAGGCGACCTATTGGCCATAATGCTTGATCTTCATGCAGACCCCATAGGGCAACTTGAAGATACGCTCAAGATCCTCGAGGGGTTGCGAATATTCCCTGAAGGGCGCTCCATCCCTGACGGGCTCAAAAAGCCTCCATTTATCAAGAAGTTTCTCGTACTGGTCAACAAGATGGACCGGGAGGAAGACAGGGAAGACTTCGAGGTCTTTCTTGAATTGGCGGAAACAGACCTTCCCTGCCTGGGGATATCGTCCAGAACGAAATTCAACCTGGATGTTCTCCTGAAAAAAATCTACGAGGCCGCAGGTATCATACGGGTATACACAAAGGCGCCCGGAAAGGATCCGGATCTTGGCTCCCCTTTCGTCCTTCCAAGAGACAGCACGCTGGAGGTATTGGCTGGGAAGGTGCACAAGGATTTCATAGAAAAACTCAAGTATGCAAAGATATGGGGTAAAAAGGTCTACGACGGCCAGATGGTACAGCGGGACTATGTGCTCCAGGATGGTGATGTGGTCGAAATGCACATTTGAACTCCTGACCAGCGATAAGGTGAAGAGCCCACCTGTGCTTCTTACTTCATCTTGCCCAGTTCGATTCCCCTGTCCCTCGCCGCCTTCAGCGCCGAAGTTATCACCTCTGCCAGACCTTTTCTCTCCATAGCCGCGAGGCCGGCCTCCGTGGTGCCCCCGGGGGACGTCACCATTTCTCTCAGCGCTGACAAGGGCTTATCCGATTCCTTCGCAAGTCTTGCAGCCCCCAGAAATGTCTGGAGTACCAGGAGGGTGGATGTCTCCCTGTCAAAGCCCACGCACTCCCCGGCCTCCACGAAACATTCCATGATCCGAAAGATGAACCCGGGCCCGCTCGCCGAAAGGGCAGTAACCGCATCCATCATCTCTTCGCCTATTACAACTGTCTTTCCAACTGCGTCGAAAATCCTTTTTGCCGCATCCATGTGGTCTGAACTGACACCTGGTCCCGATGCCAGGGCAATCATTCCGCACAAAATGAGGGCGGGCGTATTTGGCATAGCCCGTATGACAGGGATCTCCTTCCCCAGCACACCATGAATCATCTTCAATGGTATCCCGGCGGCTATTGATATGAAGAGTTGGTCCTTCCTTACGTTCTCCCTTATCTCTTCAAGGACCCCGGCCATAGATTGGGGTTTTACGGCCAACAGGACAATTCCGCTCTTCCTGACCAGCTCATTGTTGTCAGTGCATGCCTGGATTCCAAAACTTGAGGAGATCTTTTGGAGTTGTTCACGATTGACATCCGAGGCCGCAACGTCCTTTGGATCGTAAAGCCCGCTCTCCACTATGCCCTTTATCAATGCAGTGGCCATGTTACCGGCCCCGATGAAGCCGATATTCCCATCCTCAAAGCCCATTCCTTCTCTCCCTTTCCCTTTCAAATTGAAAGACCTCGCAAGGTCCCCTCCTGCAAAAAGAGTGCTGTTACCCCCATATGGCACTGATCTTCTACAACTTTCCTAATTGTGCCAATCAGTCGAAGCTCTAAGGCAGCATAATGTCAATTGACGTTAATTCCTGAGCTTTCTTGATAAAGGCTTTGTCAAATGTGGCAAATTTATCGACTTTCATGGCGGAGGCGAGATGGAGTGCGTCCGCAAAATCAAGACCCAACCCATACCACGACATGGCCCGAAACACGGTTTGCTGATCTTCGACACTCACATTCGGAAGCCCCATTGTTTTCTGAAGACCTTTCAGAATAGCGTCTTTGCCAATTCCATAGGCATGCCGTAATACCCATTCCGTTTCCAACATGACGGTCTTGGGGATAAAGATATCATCGTTCGTCATTATTCTCGCTGCACGCTTTGCCTGATTAGGATCATCTCTTGTCAGTAATCTGACCAGAAGATTTGTATCAACGGCAATCATATACTCTCCTTCACTCCTTTTGCTATCGCGGCCTCCATATCCTTCAAAGATTTCCTAGGGCCTTCATAACCCACACAACCCAGTACATCCTCAATTCTTGTCTCTTTACAGGGCTTCAGAGGTTTCAGCTTGATACCGTCACCAATATCCTCAATGGCAAATTCCAGTCCCGCTTTCCACCCATGGAGTGCACGAATTGCTTTTGGGATAACGACTTGGCCTTTGTTTGAAAGCCGTGTTTTTTGCATATCCTCCTCCTCATTGTTGGTAAGACTAGAGTAAGATCATTATAAACACCTTTTCTTCCTTTTGCAACATTGACGACGAACTCGTAAAAAGTCTGAAACTGCTCATTTCTGTCATTCCTGCGAAAGCAGGAATCCAGTAATTTCAGGGGCTACGAAGACATCAACATTGATGAACTCCCCCAAAATCCGTGATTGTAATTGGGGTCACATGTCTATGTGAGGACAATTCTGCTCTTTCTGACCAGCTCATTGCTATCCGAAAGTGTCCTCATCCCAAAACCGTGTAATATCTTTTGAAGTTGTTCGCCGTTTGTGTTACATGCCATGACATTTTCACGATCGTAGAGCCCGCTCTCAACTATCCCCTTCATCAATGCAGTGGCCATATTACCCGGCCCGATGAAGAAGGGCTTGTCTTTCCTTTTTTCTTGACAAGAAAAAAGGGACCTTCTAGAAAATGCCTTATTGGTAAGGCCTTTTTTGCTTTTGAGCGCTTGACTGAATGCATAGATCTTTATCGTTTTGGAAGCAAGACGCCATAAGGCTCACCCGCAAACATTTTTTGCAGGAAGTTGGGCTTGCGAATTCTGATAGGCTTACGAATCTGCGGCAGACAGGAAACAATACCTTGAAAGAAGTCACAGAGGCGGACTAAATGGGCGCATACGAGAAACTAAAGCAGAGCATGCTAGAAGGAAATATCCAAGAAATAGAACAATACGTTCGTGAGGAACTAGGCAGAAGTGCTCCATGGATGGATATCTTGGAAAAGGACCTGATTCCTCTAATGGATGAGATCGGCCGGGAATTCTCCAACGGATCCATATTTCTTCCCGAGTTAATGGCAGCGGGAATAACTATGTCAAGGGCAGTTGAATTCATCCAGAAAAGCCTTGGAGATCCGAGAATTGAGCCGAAGGCCACGATGGTCCTGGGAACCATTTATGAAGATGTTCATGATATTGGCAAGAATATCGTGAGGATGAATTTCGAGATAGCGGGATTTAAGGTAATAGATCTGGGAATTGACGTTCAACCCGAACGATTCATCAAGTCTTCCAGGGAAAACAGGGCTGATCTGGTCGGCATTTCCGCATTGCTGACTGCCACCATGTTGAACCTTGAGCCGGCAATAAGGAAAATCCGTGAAGAAAATCCAGATGTAAAGATAATGGTGGGTGGCAACCCTGTAACGGCACAGTTTGCCGAAAAGATAGGGGCTGACGGATATGCCCCTGACGGATATCTGGCTGTCAAAAGGGCCAAGGAATTGTTGGGGCTTCAGGGAAAGGGGACCTGGAATAAATGAATAGCAGGGAGAGATTCTTTACAGCCCTCAGGCTAAAGGAGCCGGATAGAGTTCCCTGTTTTGACTTCTTTGATAAGGCCTCTGTCCTCAAGACCGCCCAAGTTCTCCTGGAGGGGGAGTTACCTGACATCAAATCCGAGAAAGGCTTGGTTGATCATACGCTCAAGGAAGACGATTACAAATACCATGACCTCCAGTTAGAGATCATCAAGAAAATGGATTTAGACGCCGTTGTTGCCTGGTCATTGAAGGACTACAGGCATATACCGGACAAAGGAGAAGATCTTGTCGAAGATGGTTATGGGATTATATGGAGGTTGACAAAACACGGCGAACCTGTTTCCGTAGAAGGCCCTGTCAAGGACGAGGGTGATCTGGCGAGAATTGCAGGGATCAACCCCTCTCACAAGGATTTTCACCTGTTGGAATACTTCAAGGAAAAGGCGCCTGAAAGAGTGCTTGTTTACGGTCTCGCGGACCCCTTCAGACTCAGCTGGAGTCTCCTGGGCGGGATTGATAAATTGCTCCCCCTTTTTGTCATGAAACCCGATTTTTGCCTTCGGTTGGCTCGTATAGCCACCGACTTGGTAAGACAGGAGCTTGAATTGGCGATTGATAAGGGTGCTGAGGTCGTTATGCTGGAAGGTGATTTGGCATTCAAGGCGAATACGTTTATGTCCAGAGATCATTATAGAAGATTCATACAACCCTTTCACCGTGAGATATGCGATTCTGCCCATGGGCGAGGTGTCCCAGTGATCAAACATTCAGATGGCAACGTATGGCTGATCATAGATGATCTTGTTGAGGCCGGGTTCGACGGTCTTCACCCAATTGAACCTCAATGCATGGAAATCAAGGAGGTCAAAGACCACTTGAAGGGAAAGGCTTGCGTAGTGGGAAATATCGACTGTATGCATTTACTTCCCTTCGGGACAGAAGAAGAAGTCATTGCTGCTGTCAAAGAGAC
>JAFDIC010000586.1 GCA_019308525.1 Deltaproteobacteria bacterium | reverse complement strand
TAACGCAAGAATTCCAATTCCCTAGCCGCCAAAACACTAATCCGTGAATTCATCGTAAATGATTGAAGACCACATGCGCTCTGCCTTGCTAAAAAAGAGATTTTCCGAACCCTCTCTCCTGGCGTGAACCGAGGGTCTTTGAGCAACCCTTCGTATTCGTGTCATTTCAAGGAACGTGCCCCTAAAGGATATAGAGAGAAAAATGCAGAAAGTCAAGAAAAAGCCGCAAATTACCCCCTCCTTCCTATGCCTCCCCCTGTCGCCTGCGCACCCTTTCCTTTATGCGGTTGACATGACCCCTGCCGAGGCCCTTCACCTCGCAGCCCAACTCAAAGTATCGTTCTATCTTCTCGTCCCCGAGGATTCCGAAACAATCAATGATCGCCGCAGGCCCTCCTACCATTTCAACCACCCTGTCCGGTTCCATGTCCAGGTATTCCTTGTGTCGCACGGCAAACACAACGGCCTCCGCCCCATTCAGGGCATCTGCCAAATCCCCTGCCATGCGGAACTCTTTCAACTGATCCTGGTTACGGAAGAATCTCGCCCAGCTCTTGCCGGAGGCCGGGTAGGTATCCTGCTTCTCTATCTCCCACCAGTGCTTCACATAGGGGTCATGGGCTCTTATTTCCGCCCCCATTTCCGTCAACTTCCTCACAATAATCTCTGTTCCACTGTATCGAGTATCCGAAACCCCTTCCCGGTAGGAGACGCCCAGGACAGTAACCTGGGATGCCGCTACAATCCTTCCCATGTTCCTGAGGGCGTCCCGGACCAGCTCCGCCACACGCAGCGCCCTGGTATCATTGATGTTGATGGCCTCGGGCGTAATCCTGAAGAGATCCCCTTCAAAGCCCAGGAGGTGCTTGTAAGCCCACAGGCCCAAGCCCCCGTCCTTTGGGAGGCAGTATCCGCCGATGCCCGGTCCAGGGAAGATGATATTGTCGTGTGTTGGCCGCACCTTTATGGCATCGATGACCTTGATGAGATCCACGCCGTTGGTCTCGGCAAACCTGCTCCACTCATCCAGGAAGGCCAGTATGGTTGCCCTGTAACTGTTTTCAACGATCTTGCATGTCTCGCTCTCTATCGGTTTATCCAGGGTCGTCAGGGGGTACTGTTCCACATTGATGATGTCGGAGAGGAATGCCTTTACCCTTTCCATGCTCTCCCTGTTTATCCCACTGCACACCCTCCAAAAATCCCGTACGGAGCGCACGTATTCCCTACCAGGCATGACCCTCTCAAAACTATGGGCAAGCAGGGGTTCTTCCTGGATTCCCCGTTTCTTGAAGGCCTTCTTGATCAAGGGATAGGCGACATACTCGGTGGTCCCGGGAGGTACGGTAGTCTCGATCAGCACGAGGCATCCGGGGTTAATCTTTTGTCCAATGACCTTGAAACTCTCCTCCAGGGCGCTGATATCGGCATAGCCGCTGCGGAGATTCCCTAGTTCCTCCTTGTGGAAATCACACTGGACGTCCACTACCAGGGTATCTGCGAGGCTGAGGGCATCGTAGGTGTAGGTGGCCGTCAGTGTCCCCTTTTCCACGACACAACGTTTGATCAAGGGATCCACTTCGGGATCCTCCGACTTGACCGGCGAGATCCCCCTGTTGAGTAAGGGTATTTTCCAGAAGCTCCTGGTGCTGGGCCTCTGCATGCCGATGACGAACTTGTTGGGAGTATTGGTCTTCCTGTCCACTGAGTCTGCAACCACTCCCGCCATCACGGCGCCCACAAAGCCCAATCCCATCACGACCACTATTTCGCACCCCTCCCGGCGGTGTTTCTCGGCCAGTTTCTCCAGCCTCTCGAACTCCCTTACATAATCATCCCCCTCCGGGAGCTTGAATTCCTCCCCATCCGGACTTATGGAATAGGTCATAGGTCATCTCCTCTCTTCTCAAACTCGTCCCTTTGCTTCAGAATGAGGCACAAACTAGATGACCTTCCCTGAAAAGTCAAGAAAATCCGATAAGGGGGCAGGGATAAGGATTCAAGGTTCAAGGGGCCTGCCTGCGGCAGGATTCAAAGTTCAAGGTTCAAAGTTCAAAGTTGAAAGGCATAGAATCGTGGCAAGATGCCGCTCCTAGAGGAAGTCACGAGTTACAAGTGACAAGTTGCAAGTGACTGTTACTTTTCCATTCGGCCGTCATCGGTCTGCGGTCGGCGGTCTGCGGTCGTCGGTCTGCGGTC
>JAFDIC010000077.1 GCA_019308525.1 Deltaproteobacteria bacterium | reverse complement strand
CCCTCACGGGAAAGGCCGCCCTGGAATATGTTCAAAATCAGGAGGAAGACCTGAGGGAGATTGCCGCTACACTAAAGTCCACTCCCGAGCAGGCCAGGGACAGGGTTGAAAGGTTGCTTAGAGATCTCAAGCAGAGGGAGCGGGAGATCGAACAACTCAAGGCAAGACTCCTAACGAGTCAATCCGTGGACCTGCTCTCGGGCGTCAGGCAGGTAGGGGATACGAGGCTGCTGGTAAGGGAAGTCACGGCCGATTCCCCCAAGGCCCTGAGGGAATTCGCCGACAGGATAAAGGATCGATTGAAATCGGGGATCATTGTCCTGGGGGCCAAGAACGAGGGCAAGGCCCTGTTGATCTGCGTGGTTACCAAGGATCTGGTGGACCGCTACAGGGCAGGAGAGATAATCAAGCATCTTTCCGCCCTGGTCGGGGGTAAGGGCGGTGGTAGAGCTGACATGGCGCAGGGTGGAGGAAGCAAACCGGAAGAACTGGGCCGCGCCCTCGAATCCGTGTATGATCTGATCAAAAGAGCGACCTGATACGATCCGCAAGGGTGCGTTTCTTTTCGCCCAGGGGGGAATCTGTTTCTTTATCATAACCCTGGGCCAGCTTTTCCTTGCACTTGCTGATATATTCAAGGGCCTCGTAGTATTGGCCCATGTCAGGATAGTTCTGAAGCAGGTAATTATACCTGGCCATGGCCGCCCTGTACTTGCCCATCTTGAAATAGAAGCGTCCCACGTAAAGCTCGTGCTCCGCCAGGAAGAGAAGGCACTCCCTCAAGTTCTTCTTGGCCCTGTCTGCGTATTCGTCCTTGGGGAATCTCCTTATCAGCCTTTCAAAGATTTCCTTTGCTCTCATGGTGTGAGATTGATCCCTGTCCGGGGTGGTCATCCTCTCGAAATGGCACATGGCCTTCTGGTAAATCACGTAGGGAATGTTCTCGTTCTTGGGGTGAAGCTTTTCAAACTGGTCATAGGCCTCAAAGGCGGCATCATATTCCCCTCTCTTGAATTCAGCATCCGCAATTCGAAGCTCCGCCAGCACTGCGTATTTACTGTAAGGGAACCTGTCCCGCACATCCTCGAATGCCTCGATCGCCGCCGTGTACCGGCCCCTCTCCATGTCTCTCACACCTTCTGCCACCAGTTCGGCAGGGGTCTTCCTGGAGTCCCTTTCCATGAACCCGCCCACGAAGCTGCATCCGCTCAAGACAAGAAAGAGCGCAAGGCCCAGTGCCAGGGATCTTGCCGTTGAACTTACCGTGAAGTCATTCATGATCAGCGTTGTCTGGTTCGCCAGGGTTGGGGATCAAAGGAGCCTGCCTGCGGCAGGATTCAAGGTTCAAAGTTCAGGGTTCAAAGTTCAAAGGCATAGAATCGCGGCAAGCTCCCGATCCCGCGTCCTCTCGTCTGTCGGCGGTCGTCGGTCGTCGGTCGTTTTGCTCTCATCTCTTGCCTCTGACCTCAAGTCTCCAGCCTCCAACAATTCCTTGGATCGCAACAACATGTTGCTCCTACAGGGGAAATTCAGGGTTCAAAGTTCAGGGTTCGAAGGCATGGAATCGCGGCAAGATCCCGATCCCGCGTCCTTTCCGTCCTCTGTCCTTCTGCTCACTGCTTACCGCTAACTTCCCCTATCCTCTACGAATTTCTCGGCCGCATGGGCCGCTGCGGCCCCTTCTCCCACTGCCGTGGCGATCTGCCTAAACATCTTGGATCTGACATCTCCCGCCGCAAAGACGCCCGGCACGGATGTCTCCATGTTTTCGTTGGTAATGATAAATCCAGCCTGGTCCAGACTCAATTGATCTTTCACCAGTTCCGTGTTGGGTGTTGTGCCTATGAAGATAAAGATCCCCTGCACAGGCATTCGGGTTACCTTACCGGTCTTGAGGTTTTTTGTCTCCACACCCTCCACCCCCTTATCGCCCAGGATCCTTATGGGAATACTATCCCAGACAAAGCAAATTTTCTCCTCGGCCATTGCCCGTTCCTGGAGCAGCTTGGTGGCCCTCAGTTTGTCCCTTCTATGTATTACGTGGATCTTCTTGGCGAAGCGTGTCAGAAACAGGGACTCTTCAATGGCCGTATCTCCTCCGCCGATCACAGCGACCTCCATGTCCTTGAAAAAAGGCCCGTCGCAGGTGGCGCAGTAAGACACCCCTTTCCCTGTCAAGAGATCTTCTCCCTCTATACCCAGCTTTCTCCAGGTGGCTCCAGTAGCAAGGATGACCGTCCTGGTCTTGATTTTCCGCTCGGGAGTTGTGACGACCTTTTCAGCAGGCCCCATCTCGAGGCTGACCACCTCTTCGCTCCTGATCTCAAGGCCGAACTTTTCTGCCTGTGTCTTCATCCTGTCCACAAGATCAAATCCGGATATCCCGTCAGGGAACCCTGGGTAATTTTCCACCCAGTTGGTATTCATGACCTGACCCCCTGGGGCCAATCTTTCCAGGAGCACTAAGTTCATCCTGGCCCTCGCCCCGTACAAACCCGCAGTGAGCCCCGCGGGACCTCCGCCTATGACGATCAAGTCCAGCATCAGAGTAACTTCTTCAGCTCCTGCTCGATGGAGCTCTTGGGGTGGGCACCTATTATGGTGTTGGCAACCTCGCCGTTCTTGAAAAAGATCAGGGTCGGGATATTTCTTATACCGAACCTTGCCGGGGTCTGCTTGTTCTTGTCTACGTCCATCTTTGCGAATTTGATTTTCCCGGCATATTCATTTGCCAGTTCTTCCACCACGGGGCCAACCATCCTACAGGGGCCGCACCACTCGGCCCAAAAATCCACCATGGCAGGGAGATCTGAATCAATAATCTCCTGGTCGAAGTTTTCATCGGTTACTTGGAGCAAATTACCCATGACTCCTCCTTTCTCAACATATATTCTTGATTGTTCAATTAGCACGGGGCACCCCCTTTGTCAACACACAAAGCCATGGAAGCCTATCCAGTCTTCTGGTTTCTTTTACTGGTCTAACTCGTTACATTGGTTTGATTGGTCAGCCGCCGCGGACGACATTTAGATTCAAGGTTCAAGGTTCAAAGTTCAAGGTTCAAGGTTCAAAGTTCAAGGTTCAAGGTTCAAGGTTCAAAGTTCAAGGTTCGGTCTATCTACTTGCTTCATTGGTTCTACTTGTCTGATTGGTACTATTGGTTGCATAGGTCTTCCAGGTGACTTGTCTCTCGTCACTTCTTTCTTGGCACCCCGGTAGAACACCCTAAAGGGACCCGGTTCAACGTGGCCCCGCTACCGGGATCTGCACTTTGCTCCGACAGGCGGATTTCGCGGATTACACGGATAATCCGGTCTGTGTCTATGGTGATTCGGGCACCCGAATCACCATAGAAGCCATCTGGCACCATCACGGGCTGGAAGGAACCTCCGGTTCTTGCCACCTCCCCTTTTGCAGGCGACTTGCATTGCCCCTTCTTTTCCCGCCGGAGGCGGAAAGAGGTTTTTTCAATCAAGAGGCCTTGATTGAAAAAAGACTTACATCATCTGTGTAACCCGTGTAATCCGTGCCAGGAAATCCCTGTCTCCCAGAGATATCCGGGTCGCGGCAAGACACCGCTCCTAGAGGAAGTCACGAGTTACAAGTGACAAGTTGCAAGTGACTGTTACTTTTCCATTCGGCCGTCATCGGTCGGCGGTCATCGGTCATCCGTCGTGGGTTTGTTGACAATGGAGAGAATATCCCTTATCTCTTCCCTGATATATGCCAGCCTGTCCAGCTCATCCTCTGAGATTCTCTTCCCTCCCCGCCCCCTCTTTATGCTCCCCTTGAGCGCTTTGACCTCCCTTTCAAGATCAATAATCCGGTTGAGCATAAGGAGATGAATGTCTTCCTCTGGTTCTTTTTCTCCCGGCGGTTCAAAGGCGATCTCTCGGGGCTTGAGGATAAGCCTCTCTTTCCACCTGGGAACATACACCTCCAGCCCAAATGCCCCACGGATCTTCCTGGCAAGGGCCTCGCTGGCCTTAGGCTCTCCGTGCACCACGAATACCTTGGGCTTGCTCTCGAAATTGCTTACCCATTCAAGCAGGCCCTTCTGGTCCGCATGGGCTGAGAAACCGCCTATGGTAAAGACCTTTGCCTTCACTGCCACGTTCTCACCGAAGATCCTGACGTGACTTGCCCCGTCCACGATCTTCCGTCCCGTGCTCCCTTGGGCCTGGAAACCAATGATTACTATACTGGCCCCCTGGCGCCAGAGATTGTGTTTGAGGTGGTGCTTGATGCGCCCCGCCGTGCACATGCCGTTTCCTGCTATCACTATGGCCGATCCCTCCAGCTCATTGATGGCCATGGATGCCCTGGTGGATTCCGTAAAGACGAGATTGGGCATATCGAAGGGATCATGGCCCTCATTGACTATCTCCATTGCCTCCTTATCATAGCATTTCTTGTTCTTCCGGAAGATTTCAGTGGCCTTTATGGCGAGGGGGCTATCCAGGTAGACCGGTATGTCGGGGAGGGAGCCATTTCGATGAAACTCCCCAAGGACATAGAGGATTTCCTGTGTCCTCTCAACTGCAAAGGCGGGGACAATTATCTTTTCATTGTGGGAATAGGCATGTTCAATTGCCTCCAGCAATTCCTCTTTGCTCTCTTGGAAGGACCTGTGAAGGCGGTCGCCGTAAGTGGATTCCAGGAAGAGATAGTCCGCGTCAAAAATCTCTTGGGGATCCCGGACAATGAGCTGGTGCTTCTTGCCCAGGTCGCCTGAAAACACCACCTTTGTTGACTCTTTGTTTCCCTCTATCCATAGCTCCAGTATGGAACTACCGAGGATGTGTCCCGCATTCCTCAACCTTGCCCTGACTCCGGGTTCTATCTGGATAACGCGGTCTCTCTCCAGAGGTGCTAGGAGCCTCAAGCTTTCTTCCGCGTCCTTGGTAGTGTATAGGGGTTCGACCTCCTCCCTGGCGGAACGCCTGTTTTTCCTCGTCTGCCACTCGGCATCCATTTCCTGGATATGGGCGGAGTCGAGGAGCATAATCTCGCAAAGTTCTGCGGTGGGAGGGGAAGTCAGGATCTTTCCCCTGAAACCATCCTTGACCAGTTTGGGGATCCTCCCGCTGTGGTCTATGTGGGCGTGGGTAAGGAACAGGGATTGGATTGCTGCGGGGTCAAAACCCCAATCCTCCCTGTTTCTCGCCTCAGACTGCCTCCCTCCCTGAAAAAGCCCGCAATCCACCAGGACTTTCTTGCCCTGGGGGCTCTCCACAAGATAGCACGACCCGGTCACAGAACCGACTCCGCCCAAACAGGTAATCTTGATCATCCCCGTATCTCCTTTCCTCAGCCGCCCCCTGCCTTCCTTCATCCTATTGGGACCTTCGCAAAACCTTCTTTGAGGACGGCAAGATGCTTGCCTCACTCCAAGACTTGATGAAACTGCCAAGATTTTCAAAGCCTTTCATGCACGTGCATAGGCCCGGCGACAATCCTTGAACGCCAGATAAGACCTCCTGCCGAGACTATCACAATTAGGGCCCTATCCTCAACAGGACATATGTGCTTCCCCCAATACCCGCTCCCACCACTGCTGTTGAAGCGGGATTCCCAGGGAGGCATCAAATTTGACGAAATACCCCCATTGGGTTATAAGACTTGGGACAGTCCTGGAGCCTCCAAGGAACCAGGCGTGTTTTGTGACAATCCGGGCACGGAAGTGCCGCAGAATTGGAGGGGGGCGTATTATGGATATTCTAGAGGCGATTAAGACAAGGAGAAGCACGAGGGCATTTCTGGACAGGCCCTTGGAGAGGAGTGTCCTGGAAGATTTGCTCTCACTGGCCACCCAGGCACCATCTGCCATAAACATTCAGCCCTGGGAGATATACGTTGTGTCCGGGGAAGAACGCAAAAGGCTCAGCAGAATCCTGGTAAAGAGGATGAGGGAGAGGAATATTTCCTGTGGGCCTGGTGCATCCAGGCCACTGCCGGAGCATTTCATGAGGCGACAAAGAGAGCTTCTGGAATGTATAGCTCCTAATCTGTCGGAAACTCCGGATTTCCAGGAGTTCATCAATGAAGGAAGCTGCAACTTCTACGGGGCGCCAACAGGAATCATTTTGACAATAGATGAAGTGTTTTCCTCTGCTCGCTTGACCGATATGGGTGTCCTTTTAGGCTACCTGGTTCTAGCCGCCCACGGGCTGGGACTGGGGACCTGTCCCATCGGTCTGATTACTGCCTTTGAAGATGAAATCAAGGAGTTCCTGAACATCCCGGAAGAGAAGAAGGTCGTAATAGGTGTTGCCGTGGGATACAGGGATACCGGGGCCCCGGTGAACAGATCTATTTCGCAAAGGGCACCTCTCGGCGAAGTTGTCCGGTGGAGGGAGTGAGAACAAAGTGAGCAGTAAGCAGTAAGCAGCCGGAAAGACGACCGACGACCGATGACGGCCGACCAATGACCGCCGACAGAGGACAGAAAGGACATGCGAGTGGGATCTTGCCACGATTCTATGCCTTGGAACCTTGAACCTTGAACTTTGAACCTCCCCTGTAGAAGCAACATGTTGTTGCGATCAAAGGAATTGTTGCAGGTTGGAGGCTTGAGGTCAGAGGCGAGAGATAAGAGCAGAACGACCGCCGACCGATGACCTTGGAATGGAAAAGCAACAGTCACTTGCAACTTGTCACTTGTAACTCGTGACTTCCTCTAGGAGTGGCATCTTGCCACGATTCTATGCCTTGGAACCTTGAACCTTGAACTTTGAACCTCCCCTGTAGGAGCAACATGTTGTTGCGATCAAAGGAATTGTTGCAGGTTGGAGGCTTGAGGTCAGAGGCGAGAGATAAGAGCAGAACGACCGCCGACCGACGACCGATGACCGCCGACAGCCGACCAATGACCGTGGAATGGAAAAGTAACAGTCACTTGCACCTTGTCACTTGTAACTCGTGACTCGTATCTTCCCGAGATTTTGAACTTTGAACTTTGAACCTTGAATCCTGCCGGAGGCAGGCTCCTTGAACTTTGAACTCTTCTGCTCAATAAAGGACGTCCAGGAGGCCCCTGACAGACTCTACCCCCACCAAGTCCATGTCTCCGAAGCCACATGCACCCTCCATGTTCCGCCTGGAAAGGAGGCAGCGTGAAAAGCCCAGCTTTTGGGCCTCCCTCAGCCTCATTTCCGGCTGGTTTACTCCCCTGACCTCCCCGGCCAGGCCGATTTCTCCGAAGACCACCAGGTTGTCGTCCAAGGGCTTGTCCAGGAAACTGGAAACCATGGCGCAGACAATGCCAAGATCGGCTGCCGGCTCAGAGACTCTCAAGCCCCCTGCCACGTTAACGAAGATGTCCTGGTCTCCCATTTCCATACCCATCCTCTTTGCCAGGACAGCGACCAGCATGGAGATGCGATTGTGATCAACTCCAATGGCCGTTCTCCGGGGCATTCCCAGGGGACTCGGTCCTACGAGTGCCTGGACTTCCACCAGCAGGGGACGGGTGCCTTCGATGCAAGGGATAACAGCGGAGCCTGCCGCACCCTCAGGCCTCTCCTCAAGGAATATGCGGGAAGGGTTTCCCACTTCCTCCAGGCCCCTGTCCTTCATTTCAAAGACCCCGATCTCGTTCGTGGCGCCAAACCTGTTTTTTACGGAACGCAGTATGCGGAAGGCATGCGCCGCATCCCCTTCCAGGTAGAGGACGGTATCCACCAAGTGCTCAAGGGCCTTTGGGCCAGCGATCGACCCCTCCTTGGTGACGTGTCCTATCAGGAGGGTGGGGACGCCAGTGCTCTTGGACCAGTTCAGCAGCCTCGTGCAGACTTCCCTCACCTGCCCTACGCTCCCGGGCGCAGAGGGTATGCCCTCCGTGTACACGGTCTGCACCGAGTCCACCACCAGCAAGCCAAGGGCGAGGTCTTCCAGGAGCCGCAAAAGTTCCTCCACACATGTCCCGTTTAGTATGAAGAGGTTATCAGGATTTACGCCCAACCTCTGAGCCCTCATCTTTATCTGCTGCGCCGACTCCTCTCCTGAAAGATACAGGGCCCTGACCCCTTTTCTTGCCAGCAAGGCGGCAACCTGAAGCACGAGCGTTGATTTTCCAATTCCCGGGTCCCCTCCCACGAGAACCATCGAACCCGGGACTATGCCCCCACCGAGGGTCCTGTCGAACTCTGCAATTCCGCTTCTTATTCTCAGTTCGGGGTCCAGGGATATCTCCTTGACCCGCAAGGGCTTACCCATTGCTGATGGAGTACCGCTCTTTCCCAAGGGCTCAACCGGCTCTTCCACAAGGCTGTTCCACTGCCCGCAATCAGGGCATCTGCCAAGCCACTTAGGGGCCTGGTACCCGCAGCCCTGGCATACATACATCAATTTTGAACTCTTTTTCATGAGAAAAAATTCAAGGTTCCAGGTTCAAGGAGCCTGCCTTCGGCAGGATTCAAAGTTCGAGGTTCAGGGTTCAAAATTCAGGATTCAAAATTCAAAATTCAGCGCGTCGTCCGTCGGCGGTCGTCGGTCGTCCGTCGTCGGTCGTCCCTCACTCGTCACTTGCATATGATATTGAGGAGGGCCTGGCGTTTCTCCACCCGAACGGCATGAAACGCCCTTTCAAGGGCAGGTAGCACCTGGCCGGGATCCTCCACCTTTTCGCCGTACCCCCCAAAGGCCTCACAGATCTTCTCATAGTCTCCCGTGGGTTCGAGTGAGCTGAGGGGAAATTTCTGGGACCGGGAGGCGACTCCCTCGGGATGAACCCCAAGGGTGGCCCTTTTTACGGCATTCCACCGTCGGTTGTTGTATACCACTACGAGCAGGGGCAAACGGTTTGCATTTGATACAAAATGACAGGCGCTTGGGACCGAGAACATGTATGCGCCGTCACCCACCGTCAAAATGACGGTCTTTTCAGGCTGAGCCAGTTTGAGGCCAAGGGCCGTCCCGAAGCTCCAGCCCAGGTATCCTGCGTGGGTCGGGCCGAAATAACCCCCCGGAGGGTAGTCCAGCCTTTCCTCCATGGCGTTCCCATACTCATTGACGACTATGGTATCATCTCCCGTGAATCGGGCAAGATTGTGGGAAATCCAACCAAAATCCAGGGGGCTTTCCCGGTCCGAGCCCCTGGGAAATCCCGTGAGTTTCCGGGCAATACCATCGTGAATGCCTTGAAGCTTTTTCTGCCTCCTGGCCAAAGCATCCTCATCCCTTTCAGGATCTCCTGCCAGTTCCCTGGCAATTTCAGAGAGGACCAAAGCAGGATCTCCTTGCAGGGTCAGGTCCGAATGAAATCCCCTGATAGGGTAGTTGCTGTAAAAGGGATCAACGCCTGCCTGGATGACCACCGCAGAATCCATGGGCTTGAAATGCCGGGGAAACCATGGGACATCGCAGTCAACCACGAAGATGACGTCCGTCTCCTCGAAATAGGGAGCCGGGGAAAACCCCAGGTGACAGGGATGATCTCCAGGAAAATTCACGTAACCGGGTTTGAATGATACGACCCCTACGGCCCCCGCTTCTGCAACGTCTACGAGAGTCTGCACGGCTGAAGGGTCCTGGCCGATCGCGGAGGTAATGATCAGGGGAAACCGTGCCTTTAGCAGCAACCGTGCAGCCTCCTTGATCTTTGCCGGGTCGGGGTGGAAGGTGGGGAGATCGAAGCGGCCCTCTGTTCTCAGCTCAATCTCGCCCAGTGGAGCAGCCGTGACCTCCCTCGGAAGGGATAGGTACACGGGTCCCCGGGGTTGTGTCATGGCCATGGTGACAGCCCGATCAATCACCGTCTCCAGTTGCGAAGGCTCCCTCAGCTCATATTCCCATTTTACAAATTCCCTGACCATCCCACCCTGGTCAAAGGATTCCTGGCCCCAGTGGATCTGGGCCTGTCTTGATGCACGATCCCCATCCTCGGTTATGGGGGTCCTTCCTGCGAAAAACAGGATGGGTATCCTGGCCCTGTTCGCAGCCATCAGCCCCCCGATGCTGTTGGCGGTTCCCACTGTCACATGTACCATTGCCGCCTGAGGTCTTCCTGTTCCCAGGTAGTACCCGTGGGCCATACCAACCAGGGGTATCTCGTGGGGCACGGCGAATGGTACGGGGTATCCCTTCCCCTGCTTCTCTCTCAGGGCAAAGGCCTCTACAATGCTTGCAAAATCCGTCCCTGCATTGGCAAAGAAGTATTCTATGCCCCTGAGGGAAAGCAATTCCAGCAATGCGTGGGCCACCGTGTCTCCACTAAACTTAACTTTCATTCCTTACCCCGCCTGAAGATCTCTCGCAGGACCGTGCAACTTTTTCATCTGGAGCAGCACTGTTGAACCCACGCAAATCAGCCCTATGATATCTGTTGTCCAGCCCGGTTTGATCAGGAGAAAGGCCGCGGCAAAGAGCATGATCCTCTCGTACCTGCCGGTGGCTCTGAGCAAATAACCAATTATCCCCGCCCCGAGGCATATAACACCGATCAGAGAGGTAACAAGGGAAAAGGATATGTGAAAGACCGATTCCATCATGAGCAGGGACTTGTTATATACAAACATGTAGGGCAGGAGAAATCCTGCCAGGGCGAATGTCCAGGCGGTCCACCCCGTCTTCATTGGGTCAGCCTTGGCGATCGCGGCGCCGGCATACGCGGCAAAGGATACGGGCGGGGTCACCATGCACAGCATCCCGAAGTAGAATATAAAGAGGTGTGCTGCTATAGGAGGAACGCCTAAATTCACCAGGGAGGGTGCCACTGTTGCCGCCAAGAGCACATAACAGACCACCGTTGGGAGGCCCATACCAAAAACGAGAGATGCCATCATGGTAACGGGCAATGCTATCACCAGGGATCCCGACGAAAGGCTTATGACAAGGGCTGTTATTTTTGCTCCCATACCGGTCAATAGAACCACGCCAATCACGATTCCGGCGGTCGCACATGCACAGACGACCATTACGGAGTTATATGCTGCCTTCGCAAGGGCCTGGAAGATCCTTGTGGGGCCCATTCTGGCCTCTTTCTTGAATGCGCTCATGACCACCGTGGCCAAAAGAGCATAGAGCACAGAAACCCTCGGAGAATAGCCCCGTAATAAAATCACTATCAATACCCCGATGGGTATGATGAAGATCCACTTTTCATAGAACACTTTCTTTATTGAAGGCACTTCGCTTTCCGGCAGCCCCTGTATGCCTATCTTCAAAGAATAGAAATGAACGACGCTGAAGATGGCCAAATAATAGAGTACTGCCGGCATTATTGCCGCTTTGCATACGGAAAGATAAGGGATACCCAAGTACTCTGCCATGATGAAGGCTGCTGCTCCCATCACGGGGGGCATGAGCTGTCCTCCGGTTGAAGCAGCAGCCTCAACCGCCCCTGCAACCCGCCCTTCAAATCCGATCCGCTTCATCAGTGGTATGGTCAAAGCCCCGGTCGTCACCGTATTGGCAACTGCGCTTCCGGAAATGGTCCCCATCATGCCACTGACAGCAACAGAGATCTTTGCAGGCCCGCCCCTCAGTTTTCCAAAGAGGGAGCTAGCCAGGTCTATAAAGAATTCCGTGCCTCCGCAAATCTCGTAAAAGGCCCCAAAAGCAATAAACAGGTAGATAAAGTACGTCATGACTTTCAAAGGAACCC
>JAFDIC010000585.1 GCA_019308525.1 Deltaproteobacteria bacterium | reverse complement strand
TACTCAAAAGCAACTTTTATCACAAAGCATCAGGTTGTTAAAGGATAAAAGCCTTGTTTCCACCATTCCGCGACCTTCCCTTCTGCTTGAGCCCCCTCGGAGAGCCCACTTGATGGCTCCCGGTCTCCAAGAAAAGGATCACTGATGTCAATACCGCCTGCGATGGGTATCCAAGCCCCGGAGTTGAGATTGGGAGGAGATAGGGCCGGGCCTAACTTGACAGCGGGGCAAGTGAGGCGGTCCCCATAGATGATACGGAATTGCTTGCGAGGGGGTATATAATATGAATAAATATTATATGCTAAACATAAACTCTTGACAAAAAAGCAATTTTTTACTATTCTTGCTTTATTAAAATGAATTAGTTTTTATATAACAAGCTTGATGGCTTCGTAAAAAGTCCAATTCCCCGCGGAGCGGGATCTAGCGATCTGCGTTGCGCTTCATCTCTGCCCCGTTAAATGGGTGGTCTTGGTGTAGAAGCAAAGGTCGAGAAAGGCGTGGAAACATCATGCCTTCACCTGCATCCGATTCTGAGTTATTTAACGGGGTAAATGATTGCGGCGTACGCTAACTGGGCCTCTCGCAGATGCCGCCGCTTTCTGGTGGTGATCATAAGAGCCTCGCGCGCTCCCGCACGCGGGATTTCACAAGCTCAACTTGAATGCTTATATTTGAAGCTTTTTACTTTACCATCGCGATTTTGGCCTTTTACGAGTTTATCAAGCTCGGATACGGAGATTGCCCTTTGTCTGAGAGGATCGAGCGCAGAAAGCACCCGAGAAGAGGGGTGAAATGGCCCATCAATATCCTCGCCGATCATGGGACCATCGAAGGGGTGATAGAGAACATCTCGCAAGAAGGCCTGTTCATTCGTTGCGAAGAGCCCCTCCTGCTAAATGAGACATACCGGATTTCAATCATGCCACCGGATAAGGAGGCCATCGGAGTTGTGGGCAAGGTTGTCTGGTCAGAGTTCTACGGGATGGGAGAGAACGATTCCACCTTTGGCATTGGCATATGCCTGATCGAGATAACCGAGGAGTATCGCGGAGTAATAGAGGCCCTCATGTCAGAAGAATTGTAAACCGGCCGGAGGCCACCGAGTCAAAACAATTCGATAGGGGTAAATGAAAGGGAGAAGGGAAAGACAATGACCTTTTGGGCAAAATCCCTCCTATCCCTGGGCTGGATCGGCTTCGTCCTCCTGGGCTTGCTGACGGCCTTCGAATTACTCGGAAAAAAGGAAAAGAGGTTCGAGCCGCAAATTCTACGCCTGGTTCACAGGATCAACGGGTACATCTCCTTTGTACTCTTCTTGATCATCTCCTATTACTGCCTCAAGATAATGAGGGGCTCGGGCCAGGAATTGTCGCCAAGGGCAGCCCTACACGGGGTCATGGCGGTTGGGGTATTTTTGTTCCTGGTCCTCAAGATCCTAATCATCAAGTTCTACAGGCGCTTCTTCTCCATGGTCCCGATCCTGGGTATAACCGTTGTTATGCTGGCCCTGGGGACCACAGCCACTTCTGCCGGTTATTATTTCGCCATGCGGGGGAGGGGTTCGCCTCCTGGGGCCCGGCAGGAGGTAGGCGGGGAAATAGTTGAAAGGGGTGCTGCCATCTTTCGAAGGCATTGTGCAGACTGCCACTACACGGATAAGAGAGCCACCAAGATAGGTCCTGGACTCTACGGGTTGCTCAAGGAAGAAAAGTTGCCAAGCAGTGGCAGGAGCGCTACCGTGGAAAACGTCAGAAGGCAGATCAGGGACCCTGTCAATGTCATGCCCCCTTTCAAGAATCTCACAGAGGAAGAAATAAGGGCCTTGACAGCATTCATCAAGACCCTTTGAGACCTTTGGTTAATTCCCAATCGGCTCGGCAGGAAACACAGGGGCCTTCAGCCCAGTTTTTCTACCAGTTCCCTGGTTACTTCCTTGACTCTGGGTCTGCCGTCGATCCCAATGATCCTCGGCTTCCCGCCGTTTTGTTTTGAAAGTTCCTTGAAATAGTTTATGGCTGCCATGGTGCCGTTTTCGGCGTCGTAATATATGTTGTGTCTCTTGTCTATAGCGTCCTCGTCCTGGTCGTCAGACCTGGTCTTAAGCTCTCCTCCGCAAATCCTGCACTTGTCGCCATTGGGCTTGATGGCGTCGATATATATGTTATTGGGATGATTGTTGTCATTGACACAGAGTCTGCG
>JAFDIC010000584.1 GCA_019308525.1 Deltaproteobacteria bacterium | reverse complement strand
AAAAAGAAAACCCTGGCCCTTTTTACTGTTTCAGACATTTAGTTGGTTGTAGAAACCCCCGCCCACAGGGCGGGGTTTTCTACAACCAGCTAAAGGCTGGCGCGATCCGGGATCCAGAAAAAGGCGAGGGGTTTCCACTGCCCCAGATGGGGACACTACAGCTTGTTGGCACAGGGGATGCACACAGGCTGGCTGTCCTTGAGCCGTGCCTTGTTTTCCGCCATCACCTCACCGCACATAGAGCAGGTCACCAGGTTGAATGTCGGTGGGGGACTCTGGGGCAGGGGATACTCGAAGACCCCAGAAACGGTAAACAGCTCGTCGTCTTTCTTGGACAGCAGGTTCTCGACGAGCTTCCTGCTGATATCAATGGGTATCTCCGTGGGCGCCACACCATCGTGGCGCATTTTGACGAATGGGGATTGAAAGGCAGCCTGTATGACCTCCGGCCTCACAGAGACCCGGACCGCCTTACGGGTCCCTTTCTCAACAAGGTTCAGCGCCCATTTGCCGTACTCGGTCCTCTGTATGAGCCCCTTGCCAAAGGTGCAGCCCGAGGCCATCTGCACGCCGTCCGCAAAGCATCCTGCCGCATGGCCCGTCCCGGTTTCCACGAATACGAGCTTTGCCATGTTTAGCTCTCTTTCAGCCCCAAGACTCTTCAATGCAGCCAGACCCGCTCGGAAGCCCAGCGGCATTCCCCCGCACATGTGCCCGTGAATGAAGAAGGCGGATTCAAAGAACCTGTCCCCAAGTTCTCCAAATTGTTTGCCCTTGTTTCCGAAATACTCCATTGCCTCTATCTGTTCCTTTTTCATCTTTGACCTCCCGGTTCAATTTTTGTGTTTGAAGCACCGTAATAATCTGCTGTGCCTCAAGAGACAGGAAATCACTGCGTAAAGACTCAAAGCCTTCTAACGGAGAATTTACCAGTCTTCTCGTGGTCTCATCTTCTTAGCCAGGCAATCTTTGTGCCAAAAGTAGTTTGATAGGTCAAAAGAGGTTACATATCGTGAATCCAATAGATTATTGATTATTCCGAGTATAAGAAAAGATCGGGGTGGTGAGACAAATTGTTTAAATTGTTTCAAGCCCCCGGACATCATCCTGAAACGTTCCTTGTAACATTTTTTTCTCCTCCATAACACCCTGCCTTTATTGGAAAAGTTGTTTTTTGAAGACAATCCCATATTTGGCCTGGTTATTGCTTTTCAAAAATAGTGTTAGGGAAGTGGGCAGGAAGATGGAGCACGAACTCGTGAGGCCGGAGTTTGGCGCGTTCCTTGGTGTGAGGCACTTACAGATATAGTAAGGCATACTGGGGAAGAGTCAGAGGCAACTACTCCTTAGCCAGCCGAGAAGTCCCATGAAAATAGCTGTTGTCCTATTTGAAGAAAGGGTAAGCCCCCGTTTCGGAGGATCTTCTGAAGTTCTTGTGGTTGAAACAGCGGGAAGCGAAATTTTGAGGGAAGAGACACAGGATGTGGGAAGGAAGAGACCCATGGAGCTTGCCCGTCGTCTTGTAAATATGCGGGTGGACAAGCTTATCTGCGGCGGAATCAACAGATACCACAAGGAGTGGCTGAAGCGAAAAGGGGTATCCGTGCTGGACAACCGCATGGGTCGCGCCAGAGATATGTTAGAAGAGTTGATAGAAGGGGATAAAGACAAAGGGACAAAAACGTAAACGACCGGTTGGCAGGATCAGGGCATAGGATCGTGGTGGGTCAAAACTTGTGCCCTGGTGCAATGCAACAATAAAATGAAGGAAGGAGGTGGACCAAGCAAGATGGAAGAGAACAAGAAAGAGGAAATGATGGACATGTTCAGGTTTCATGGCCACAAGTGCTGGGCCAGTGCCGTGGGGTTCAGGGCCGGCGTGGCGGCGCTCCGGGAACTGGGAGTCAAGCGAACCGGGTCTTCAGGCGAGCTCCACTGCATCGTAGAGATAGGCAATAATCACGGGGCACAGTGCTTTGCAGACGGTGTCCAGTATTCCACCGGATGCACCTTTGGCAAAAACAACATCGAAAAGGCAGGGTGGGGTAAACTTGCCGTTACCCTGATAGACAAGAAGAAGGAGCAATCCATCAGGGTCTCCTATAAGCCCACCAGGCACAAACAGATCGGGGAGTCGGCATTCATGAGGAAACGTGCCCTAGGTGTGCCTCCTACCGAGATCCCTGAGGAAGAGGCATGGGA
>JAFDIC010000583.1 GCA_019308525.1 Deltaproteobacteria bacterium | reverse complement strand
AAAAGGTCCGGGTCAGGAGGAGTGGTTTTTGGTCTTTGGCCTGTGACCTGGCCTGTCGAAGTTCCCGTCATGGGGCGAGGATATGAATTTCAACGTTCAAATGAACGACTCCGCCGCAAGCAGCGGGGCATCAAGAATTCAGAAGCCGGAATTCAGGAGCCAGAATAAGACAACCGTATAAACAGCTTCGTATCACCCCTGTTCTTCTGGATTCTGACTCCTGACTTCTGGATTCCCTAAAGTGCATGACAGATCCAGAAGTATCATACCTGACCATGCGCAGCAAGCTGCGGGGAATCAATCCTATAGAGGGATTAAAGGGAGGCGAGTTATGAAGTCATCAAGACCTGGTGTTCCCAAACCCGTGCCAGTAGACTTGTATGGGGACAAGAGTGCCCTCGTCGTGCTTGATATCAGCCAGCGCTGTGTCGATCCGGATATGGCCTGTCACGAGCTGGCCCCCAGACTAAAGGGATTCATAGACAGGGCAAGGAAGGTATCCCTGCCCATCATATATAGCATCTCGGCCCGTTTGAAGGGGACACCCGAGGGGGAAGTCTATTCCATCTTGGAGAGGAGGCCCTCTGAGCCTGTCATATACCCGGATAGTTTCGACAAATTTGCAGGTGGAGAAATGCAAAGATTCCTGGGCCTTTACACCATAGATACCCTGGTTATCACCGGCTACAGGGCAAACATATGTGTTCTGCACACGGCGGTCACCGCGGCAAGGGATTTGAAATTCAAGGTGGTTATCCCCCTGGATGGCATAGCAGCGAAAAACGAATACGAGAAGGAATATGCGCTCATTCATTTCAGCGTTCTCCCTTTGCAGGCATCAAGACTTTTCACCTTTTCGACGCTGGACATGATAAGCTTCAAAACCGCCTGAGACAGGTAAGATCCATGGCATCGTGAATCCTGGATGGCTCGGTTTGCTTTCCCATTGCAAGTTTTGCGAGTCCGTGAACTGTAAAAGGAGTCCAAGGATGGGCCAGATGACAGGCGCCAGGGCCCTGGTGGAAGTATTGAAGGAAGAGGGTGTCGGGTGCGTATTTCATTTGCCCGGGTCCCAGATCATCGAAATATTGGATGAGATATATCAGAGCCCCATAAGGGCCGTTATGACCAGGCATGAACAGGGCGCTGCCTTCATGGCGGATGGTTATGCCCGTGCTACCCGCGGGCCGGGTATATGCCTTTCCACGGTGGGCCCGGGTGCGGTAAACCTCGTCTCCGGCGTCGCCGCCTCCTTCAAGGCCTCGGTCCCTGTTATTGCCATTACGGGTATACACCACCAGAAAATGCTGGAAAGGGATGGTTTTCACGAGATTGATCAGGTGGGCCTTTTCAGGCCAATTACAAAGTGGAGCACCTGTGTTCACCTGCCTGAGAAGATCCCGGAACTTGTCCGGAAGGCATTTCGAGTGGCCCTTTCCGGGCGCAAGGGGCCCGTTCACCTGGCCATCCCCAGTGATGTCTTCCAGGGCAAGCTTGACTTTGAACCCCTGGAACCTGAGAGATACCGTTCTGTAATGCCCCAAGCATGCCCAGATCAAATCCTGGACAAGGTTGTCAGGGTCTTGGAAGATTCTCGTTTTCCGGTCATCCTTGCCGGGGGCGAAGTCCTCTGGTCAAGGGCGGGGGAAACCTTGCGGGATCTAGCCGAGGCGCTCCAAGCTCCGGTTGCTACGACCAGAAATCACCCGGATGCTTTTCCTGGCGCCCACCGGCTGGGTGTGGGGCTCATGGGCAAGGGAAGGGGCGAAGCAGCCAACAGGATTATGAAACGGGCGGATCTCATTCTTGCGGTAGGTGCCAAGTTCGATTATCAGAGTACCCGTTACAACTACGATATCATCCCCCGTGATGCAAAGATCATCCACGTCAGCATCGATCCGGATGAGGTAGGACGTATTTTTCCGGTCGAAGTCGGTATTGTATGTGATGCAGGGAGCTTTCTCGAAGGTCTCCTGGCCAAGGTGAGGGATAGGAAGATATGTTTCGATTTGGGAAAAAACGCCCGGGAGGCGAAGAAAGAGAGTCAAAGGGTGCTGGATTCTGAGATTGACTATGAAAACCTTCCACTGCGCCCTGAGACCATAGCGCGCACCCTGAGAGAGCTTCTACCCCCCGAGGCCATTGTCGCCCTGGACGGTGGAAACTTTGCCAAGCATGTTCGCCGTCACTTCCAGTGCCTGGAAAGCGA
>JAFDIC010000076.1 GCA_019308525.1 Deltaproteobacteria bacterium | reverse complement strand
ACGGAAAGATAACAGTAAACCAGGTTATTGGAAGACTAAAACCAAAACTGGGCATAGAAGAGGAAACGCCGAGCGGCCTCGTAAAGAAGGTCGTATCCAGGATCAAGCGCAAACGACCCACCCAGGGCATCAGGATCAAGGGTGTGGAAGACATGCTGGTAAGATTTGCAAACTGCTGTCATCCCCTTCCCGGGGAACACGTAATAGGGTTCATAACAAGGGGAAGGGGCGTAACCATACACAAGCACAGCTGCCGGCACGTGAAGGATGCAGACCCGGACAGACTTGTGGAGGTTTCATGGGAACCTTCGGAAAGAGATATCTATTTGGCCGGGATAAAGGTCACTTCCGTGGACAAAAAGGGTATCCTTGCAGACATCAGTGCGATCATGTCCCAGAAGGATGCCAACATAATCCATGCGGAGGTGCACACTACGGTGGACCACAAGGGAATTTCCCACTTTACCATAGAGGTCGAAAATTACAAGCAATTGCAGGAGATTATCTCTGCAATAAAGAAAGTAAAAAACGTCTTGTTAGTGGAAAGAATATGATCACGGCTTTACCACGGCCCCGGATTTGATACAACTGGTGCATACTCGAATCCTTACAGTTTGTCCGTTTCTCACCGCCCTGACCCTCTGGAGATTGGGATACCATCGGGTCTTGGTCTTGTTATGGGCGTGGCTTACGTTGTATCCTACTAAGGGCCTTTTTCCGCAAATTTCGCATACCCTGGACATGATGCAACTCCTTTGAAAAAGGTAAAAGCAAATTATAGGCAAAAAGATCTAAAATACAACTTTTTTTCAATATGAATACCTCAAATGCCCCTCTAGACACCTCTGCAAGTCTCGACCCCGCTCTCAACAGGCTACCGGGAAAGCTAAATCGGATCCATATGATGGGTATTTGCGGGGTTGGAATGGCCTCTCTGGCAGGGCTACTGAAGAAAAAAGGTTACCTTGTCTCAGGGTCTGACCAGAATATATACCCCCCCATGAGCGATTATCTCCAGGAACTCTCGATCCCGATAAAGAAGGGATACAGGGCAGAGAATCTACATCCCAGGACGGACCTGGTAATCGTGGGTAATGTAATTACGCGACTCAACCCGGAAGCGGTGGAACTGGGCAGGCTCAAGATACCCTATCAGTCCTTGCCACAAGCCCTGAGGAAGTTCGCCCTCCAGGGCAAAAGATCGATCGTGATATGCGGAACACACGGAAAGACTACCACCACGGGAATCGTGGCCTGGATACTTGAAAGGGCGGGTCTTGAGCCTGGATTCATGGTGGGTGGTATTCCCAACAATTTTCGCAGGAATTTTCAGGAGGGTGGAGGGCCGTTTTTCATTGTAGAGGGCGATGAGTATGATACGGCTTTTTTTGACAAGGGGCCTAAATTTCTTCACTATTCACCCTGTCACACAATCTTGACAAGCATAGAGTTCGATCATGCGGATATTTACAGGGATATTGGCCAGGTCCTGGAAAGCTTCCGCAGGCTAATAGGTATAATACCTCCCGAAGGTTTTCTCATTGTTAATGGTGATGATCCCCTAGCCCTGAAGGAATCCAGGAAGGCGCTTTGCCCCGTGATTAGTTATGGGTACGGGAGCAGGGTTGACTGGCGGGTGGCGGAGATTATCAATGGTGAAGACATGACTCGAATAAAGGTGGTTACCAGGGAGGGTGGCGCCCTCGAGTTGACCACTGCCCTGTACGGGCGGCATAACATAGCAAACCTACTTTCCGCAGTGGCCCTTGCAGAGATGTTGGGATTGGAGCGTTCCATCATTTTGGAGGCGGTAGAAACCTTCAAAGGAATCAGGAGAAGGCAGGAGGTGGTGGGAGAGAGGAGGGGGATTCTTATCCTAGATGATTTCGCCCACCACCCCACCGCGGTGAGGGAAACTGTCAGGGCCGTAAAGGAAAAGTGCCCGCAGAGGCGACTGATTGCTGTTTTTGAGCCGAGATCCAATTCCAGCCGGCTCAATGTATTCCAAGGGAGATATGCTTCTTCCTTTGATATGGCTGACAGGATTTTTGTCCCGGAGCCGATTCATATGGACAAGATCCCTGAACACAAGCGGTTCTCTTCCAGGAGACTTGCAAAGGACCTGATAGACAGGGGGCTGAGAGCCCTTTACAGTCCGGATACGGACCACTTGCTGGAACAACTTGTGCAGGAGGCCAAGGAGGGAGATGTAATCCTCGTGATGTCAAATGGCTCCTTTGATGATCTACCCCGGCGGTTGTTGAAAGAACTCTGACCCTCAGGGCCAATTCAGGCTTCTGGCTTGCAGAGGCGTAGATCTTCAAGAATGAGCCCTGGACGGGACTCGCTGGAGTAGCCAAGGGTTCCCCCGCGGGGAGAGGGTGCCTTGCGGTAGCAGTCAATTCTTGTCTTTGAGGGCAGTATATGACACATGACTACAGAGTGGCAAGAGAGAGGATGGTAAAAAACCAGCTCATCCCCCGGGGAATAAGGGATAAGCGGGTGCTTGAGGCAATGAGAAAGGTCCCGCGTCACCTCTTCGTGGAAGAGGCACTGCGGGGAGAGGCGTACAATGACCATCCCCTTCCAATCGGTTACAAACAGACCATATCCCAGCCTTACATAGTAGCCCTTATGACGGAGGCACTTGAACTGAAGGGGACGGAGAAAACTCTTGAGATCGGCACAGGCAGCGGTTATCAAACCGCCATCCTCGCAGAACTCTCTGAAGAGGTATATAGCGTTGAAAGGATAGGGCCTCTTATGGAAAGTGCAAAGAAGCTATTGTCAAAACTAGGCTACACCAATATCTTCTTCAAGGCCTATGACGGCACCTTGGGCTGGAAGGAATTTACCCCCTACGATGCAATAATTGTGACTGCGGGTGCTCCTAGGATACCCGAACCTCTACTTGAGCAAATGGCGGACGGTGGCAGGATGGTAATACCGATCGGAGACAGGTACAGCCAGGAGCTAGTAAAGGTAGTCAAACAAAAGGATGAATACAAGCAGGAGAGCCTGGGGGGATGCAGGTTCGTTGACTTGATAGGAGTACACGGATGGAAGGAGTGACGCAGGGAAGAGCATGGCCTGGGGGCGAAGAGAGTTGATCAGAATTCAGGAACTTGCTGTAGAAGAGGGCTCTTACTTCGGGTAGGAAAGGCAGGCTGATGATTTCCGGGAGGCTCCCGAGATCTGGAAGTACAAAGACAGAACCCGTCCCCTTGCTCAAACAGGTTCAAAGACTCAGCGATCCTTTAACTGGCCTGGAACAGGTCGGGCCCAAGAGGGCCTCCTCAATGGCAAAGAGGGGAATCACTTCGATCCTTGATCTTCTGTTTTTCGCCCCTTCAAGATATGAAGACAGGACACGAATCTATCCCCTTGGATGGGCCCTGGGACAGGGGCCCAGGTTGGTAAGGGCCCAGGTCCTATCCGGTAAGGAAGAGATATTAGGGGCGGGTCACAAAAGAATATTCAAGCTTCTTATGGAAGAAGCTGGAGCTTACGTGGAATGCATATGGTTCAATTACCGGAAACCATACCTTCAAAAGTTTTCCCGGAGAGGGACAGATCTTCTCATTTACGGCTCTTTCCTCGGGGAACAGGGCAGGATACGGGTGTATCACCCGGAAATAGAGTTATACCAGGCCGGTGCATCTGAAGGCAAACTGGGGTTTTACCCCGTGTACCCATCCATAGAAGGTATTTCACCCAAGCTGCTGAGATCCATAATTCGGAGGGCACTGGACCTCTGTTTGCCGCAGTTGGTTGACCCGCTGCCCGAGGTCATAAGAAAAAGATTGTGTCTCCCGGGTCTGGCCAAGGCCCTCAGAGGTGTTCATTTCCCGCCGAAAGATTGTGACATAGGCCTGCTCAATGCCAAGAAGACGGTGTTTCACAAGAGGTTGGTTTTCGATCGCTTTTTCCTGGCCATGTTGATCCTCGCCTACAGCAAGAAGTCCGGGAAACAGAGGAGAGCCCAGGCCTATTCTGTCCCCCCTGCGCTGAAGCAGGATGCCAGGAGGTTTTTTGGCTTTGAATTGACCACTGACCAGGAAAAGGCCATGGGGGAGATAGCAAAGGACTTGGCAAGACCATTTCCCATGAACCGTCTGGTGATAGGAGACGTGGGTTGCGGCAAGACGGTGCTAGCGGCGGTTGCTGCATACATATGCGTTCAAAACGGGGAACAAGTCGCGCTGATGGTTCCCACCCAGGTCCTGGCAAACCAGCACTTTGATTTTTTTTCGGCCCTTTCAGGAAGGATGGGCCTTCGACCGGTAATGCTCACGGGCAAACTGAAGGCCAGAGAGAGAAAAGATATATATGAAAAAATTAGGAAAGGGTGTTATAATTTGATCATCGGGACCCATGTGCTGACAGGATACAAGGTTAACTATTCCAGGCTGGGGTTGGTAATAATAGATGAACAGCACAAATTCGGGGTGAGGCAAAGGGCCCTGATGCACATGAAAGGGGATTCTCTCCATCAACTCGTGATCAGCGCCACCCCGATTCCCAGGACCCTTGCCCTTGCGATTTACGGGGATATGGACATATCGGTCATAAAGGACCACCCCAAGGCTTACAAGACCCCGGCGACCTATCTGGTAGGACCGGAGAAAAAGAAGTGGGTTTTTGAAATACTCCTTGAGAGGCTCGCAGCGGGGCGGCAGGCCTTTGTGATATGTCCCGTGATAGAGGGTTCGGAAGAAGAAGATATCAAGAGCGCCAAACAAATGGCGGACAGGCTCAGAGGGCTCCTTTCGCCTCGGTTCCGGATAGGTCTAGTCCATGGGCGAATGAGACCGGAAGGGATGGCAGATGTCATGGGCGATTTCAGGAATGGCCTTATTGACCTCCTCGTAGGCACTTCACTGGTAGAGGTGGGGGTTCATGCGCCAAAGGCCCAGGTGATGATTATCGAGCACCCCGAACGTTTCGGTCTGGCACAGCTTCACCAATTGAGGGGACGGGTTGGAAGAGGCGAGGGGAGGGGAATATGTTTCTTGATGCTTTCGGAGAGGATCAAGGGCCCCAGCCTGGAGCGACTCAAAATATTTGCTGAATCACAGGACGGTTTTGAAATTTCACAAAAAGACCTGGAAATGAGGGGTCAAGGGGAATTTTTCGGCACTAAACAATCGGGACTCGGGGAGTTGGATTTGCAGGAGATGCTGGAGGAGCCGGATCTCCTGGCGAGGGCAAGGGAAGAGGTGGAGCAGTTGCTGAATTCAGACCCGAAACTTCGAGCTCCCGCGTGTAGACCCCTTAGGACATTGCTGGAGACCCTATTAGTCAAGCCGGGAGATTTGTAAGAGAAAGACGAGTGTCCGATCCTGTGCTCGACGCGGCTGCTGTTGCAGCTTAAGACAGGGATTCGTGCTGTGCCCCATATCCAGAATCAGGAGCAGAAGATGATCGGAGAGTTTCAGCGGATAGGCAGGCTGCCGCCTTATGTGTTCAAGGTTGTAGATACGTTGAAGATGGAGTATAGGCGCAAGGGAGAGGATATCATTGACCTGGGCATGGGCAACCCAAACATTCCTACCCCCAAGCACATAGTGAATAAACTGCTGGAGGCCGCAAGGAAAGGAAAGAATCACAGATACTCCGCTTCAGCGGGCATTACCAGCCTGAGAGAGGCCATAGCACAGTGGTATAAGCGGAGGTTCCAAGTGGAAATCGATCCGGACAGGGAGGCCGTTGCCACAATAGGGGCCAAAGAGGGACTATCTCATTTGGTTCTTGCAACCGTCAGCCCAGGTGACGTAGTGTTTTCTCCAAATCCAACTTATCCCATACATCCTTACTCGGCGATAATAGCAGGGGGAGATGTTAGGAGTATACCTATAGGCCCTGACAGGGATTTTATAGAAGACCTGCTGACGGCGACAAAGCAGACATGGCCGAATCCGAAGATGTTGATCATATCTTACCCACACAATCCTACCACGGCGGTAGTGGATCGGGCCTTCTTTGAAAAGATCGTCGGTTTTTGCACGGAGCACAAGATCATAGTAATCCACGACTTTGCTTATGCCGACCTAGTCTACGACGGGTATAGGCCCCCCAGCTTTATGCAGGTCCCCGGGGCCAAGGAAATAGGAGTGGAGATATTCAGCATGTCGAAAAGCTACTCAATGGCAGGATGGAGGGTCGGCTTCTGCGTGGGGAACCCAAAACTCATAGAGGCCTTGATGAGGTTGAAGAGCTACCTCGACTACGGCATTTTCCAGCCGATCCAAATAGCCGCCATCATAGCCCTGAAGGGCCCCGATGATTGCGTCCAGGAAATAGTGGAAGAGTATCGGAAGAGGCGGGATGTATTGGTGGACGGCCTCAACAGGATAGGCTGGTACATTGAAAAGCCCAGGGGTACCATGTTTGTATGGGCAAGGATACCTGACCAGTATCTCAAGATGGGCTCCGTGGAGTTTTCAAAAATGCTCATAAAGACGGCAAAGGTCGCCGTATCCCCTGGAATTGGTTTTGGCGAATACGGGGATGACTATGTAAGGTTCGCACTTGTCGAGAACCCCCATCGTATCAGGCAGGCCGTCAGAGGGATAAAGAAGATCCTCTAGGCGGAGATCGCCATATCAAAGGATATGAGAAAGAAGATCTTAGGCACAATTGTCATCATTTCGCTCCTCAACCTTCTACTTATACAGGGGGTGTGGGCGGAAAAGGCGTTCCTCACTGACGTAGTGATGACTAACTCCGACGAACACCTGATTGTATACTTCACTGTAAAGGACTGTTTTACAGACGAGATGATAAGGGCCATTGAAAATGGTATCGAGACCACCTTCACATTCTTCGCGAAGCTCTATGAAAGGAGGAAGGTGTTGTGGAACAAGAAGCTGGCCGAGGTGCAAGTAAGACACAGCATAAAGTATGACAACCTGAAAAGGGTCTATGAGCTCAGACTATCTGAAAAAGATAATGAGATGATATATACCAAAGATTTTGAAGAAGCAAAAAAGATAATGGCGACCGTGGAAGATCTCAGGGTCGTATCACTGAACTCCTTGGTCAAAGGGAAGCGGTATCGCCTCAAGATGATGGCCGAACTTGATAAGATAAAACTTCCCCTGTATTTGCACAATATCCTCTTTTTTCTGTCCCTGTGGGACTTCGAGACTGACTGGTATCAGATCGACTTCAGGTATTAAGGGGTCATGGAACTCTACGAGGAAGCCAGGAAGGCAGATTTGTTGAGAAGGCGAAGGGAAAGGTACATCATCATCGCCCTTATGATCCTGATTCCCCTCTTGACCACCTATCTCCTGAGCACCATCTTCGACTTCGGTCTAGGCCTGCCCAGATCCAACAGCATACTCATTTTTGCGCTCATAAATCTCAATGTTATCTTGCTGTTGCTGCTCCTGTACCTCACAGTAAGAAACCTTGTAAAATTGATATTTGAAAGAAAAAAGGGGATCATGGGAGCAAGGCTCAGGACCAAGCTGGTTATGGCCTTTGTTACATTGTCCCTGGTCCCCACGATAATCCTTTTTTTCGTCTCCGTTCAGTTCATAGCCACATCGATAGAATACTGGTTCAATCTCCCCATAGAAAAATCTCTCAAGAATTCCCTGGAAGTGGGTCAGGACTTTTACGAGGAAGTCGCCGATGAAATCATTGTATTTGGGAACAATCTAAGCCGCCTCATAACATACCATGGCTATATGCTGAAGAGCCGCAAGGAAGAGGTAGAAAAATTCATTGCGGAAAAGAGGCTGGAATACAGCCTGGCATCCGTAAAGCTATTCTCCAAAAGGATGGCCTTAAGGGCTGTGTCTCAGGATGACGGTATAGATCTGAGCCCTTTCAAGAATCCCAGCGAAGAGATTCTGCGGAAAAGTTTTGAAAAGGGCACCGACATAAGAGATATTCAATCTTCCGCTCATGGAGACCTGGTTGTAGGGATAGTGCCTGTTTTCTCCAGGACGGAATCCAAGGCCGTGGTGGGTCTCATAGTTTTCGAGAAATTCATACCAGGGGCCTTTGTCAATAAACTGAACACCCTCGCAAGGGGCCTTGAGGAATACAAGCAATTCAAGATGTTGAAAAAGCCGATAAAATTTACTCATATCATTATCCTTTCCATCGTGACTCTGTTGATCATCTTCTCATCCGTATGGTTCGGTTTCTACCTGTCAAAGGGAATTACTATCCCAATCCAGGAGCTGGCAGAGGGCACTAAGCGGATTGCAGCCGGGGACTATGATTTCCATATTGATCTTGAGGCCAGGGATGAGATAGGGGTCCTTGTGAATTCCTTCAACAGAATGACCGCTGATTTGAGGCAGAGCAAGGCAAGGCTTGAAGAAGCCAACAGGGAATTGATCAAGAGCAATCTGGAGTTGGAGCAAAGAAGGTTATACATGGAAACCGTGCTGGCCAATGTAGCCGCTGGTGTGGTATCGGCCGATGCCAGAGGTATCATTACGACCATTAAAAAAAAAAAAAAAAAAATGCTAAGCGTAGATGGGAAAAAGATAATAGGAAGGTATTACAAGGATTTCATTGGCAAAGAACACATCAAGATGATAAGGCAGTTTCTCGGGGACCGAAGCTTATCCATGAAAGGCGCCATGAGGCGGCAGGTAAGGCTCTCCGTAAGCAACAAGACCCTGACCCTGCTCGTTTCTCTCAATATTCTCCGTGATGAGAGAGGAAGGTATCTAGGGCTTGTGGCCGTCCTTGAAGACCTTACAGAGATGGAGAGGGCACAAAGGATGGCTGCGTGGAGAGAGGTCGCAAGACGGATAGCACATGAAGTCAAGAATCCATTGACGCCGATACAGCTTTCGGCACAACGCCTGAAGAGGAAATACAGGGATAAGATCGGTAAACATGATGGGAAGGTCTTTGATGAGTGCACGGACATGATAATCAGCCAGGTCGAGGAATTGAAACATTTGGTCAATGAGTTTTCGAGTTTTGCGAGGATGCCAGCATCCAACCCGAGGCCCAATGATATCAACCGGATCATAGAAGAGGCCGTGAGCCTCTACCGGGAAGCCCGGAAGGGGGTAAAGGTCGTGTTTAGACGGCCGGCAGAGGCGCTGCTGATAGAAGTGGACAGGGAACAGGTAAAAAGAGCCGTGATCAATATCCTGGACAATGCCGTCGATGCTGTTGACGGCGATGGTGAAGTGGTAGTGGATCTTGCGCATGACAAGGACGTGGACGTGGTGCGCATATCCATAACGGACAATGGGAAAGGCATCTCTCCGGATCACAAGGACAGGCTTTTTGAACCCTATTTTTCCACCAAGAAACAGGGGACGGGACTGGGACTGGCTATTGTCAGTACGATAGTAAGCGAACACAAGGGTAACATCAAGGTGGAAGATATTCAGCCGAAGGGCACCAGGTTTACCATTGAACTTCCGGCAGGAGTGACTCGGAAGAGATTTGTTTGAAGCTGTCTGTAACAGGTCGCCCCATACCGATACCCTCACATTGAAATGCAATCCAAAAAGATCGATATTCTTCTTTTGATGTACAATGCCTTTTGGACACTCTTGATGCCGGTAATTCTCCCGGCCTTGCTGCTCAGTGGTCGCCAGAGGCTTTCCGAGAGGTTAGGCATGAAATTCCCGGCCCATCGACCAAAACAGGGAAGCTTCTGGATACATGCCCTTTCCGTAGGGGAGGTGCTTTCGGCCATACCCCTCCTCAAGGCCGTACACAGACTCTACCCCCAAAAAGAGATAGTCTTGACAGTAACAACAAGACAAGGGATGGAGGTGGCGCAAAGGGAAGCGGCGGAATACGTTGCCGCTCTTTTCACGATGCCCCTGGACTTCTGGTGGACAAGGAGACGGCTCGTAAAATATATAAGGCCATCCATATTTGTCCTGGTGGAAACCGACATTTGGCCGGGCCTGATCAACAACCTCAAGAAGAGAAATGTCCGTACGGTAATGGTCAACTGCCGTATTTCGCCTCGCACCCACAAGTCATACTTGAGATTCAGACGGATAGCCAGGTTGATGTACCAGCCCATGGAGCGCTGTCTGGTACAAACCGAGCTGGACATGAGGAGATTGACGTCCGCTGGAGTGGACATTGCCAAAATAAGGGTATCCGGGAACATAAAGTTTGATAGGGAATGGGCGGCCATGGAAGAGGGTGAGCGCAAGAATTGGCTTGAGAGGTTGAGTATTGGTTCCCGGGATGAGGTTTGGGTGGCGGGGAGCACACACGAAGGGGAAGAAGATATTGTCCTGGAAGCCTTTCGTAGTCTCCGTAAGGGCTTTCCTCGTTTGCGCTTGATTATCGCGCCGAGAAGGATAGAGCGTTCGGTTGAGGTGGAGAAACTGAGCGCTGAAAAGGGATTCAAAACCGTACTCAGAACACAGTTAAGGCAAAATATGGGACCCTACGATGTCCTTGTTCTCAATACCCTGGGGGAACTGGAACGCATCTACGGCATAGCATCAGTGAGCTTTGTGGGAGGAAGTCTGGTCCCTGAGGGCGGGCATAACCTGCTGGAGCCGGCCAGCCTGGGTTGCCCTGTTCTTTTCGGACCTCACACGGAGGACTTTGAGCTCATGGCCTGCTCACTGGAGGAATCGGGCGGCGGACGAATGGTCGAGGGCCTGGGACGCCTCATCCAGGAGATGAGGCGTCTTCTGTCCAGCCCTGGAGAAATGATGAGCATGGGAAAAGCGGCGCGTGGTTTCGTTGAAAGGAACAGGGGTGCAATTGATCGCGTGATGGAGGAAATTGCCTCCCTTATTCCCCCGGCCGATTAGGCTCAGAAAGTGCCTTGATTTCTGCTCAGACCCCCGGGGACCACAAAAGCAAATACCGTGAATGCTCTTTGCCGCTAGACGAGTGCAATGGAAAGGCTTCGGGCAACAGCTCGTCAACACTTGATCCTCAGGGCTCCGGGGGCTACGGAAAAAGAGAAGGTATCACTTGTCCATGCCTCGTTGCCGTCGACCTGGAGTAAAGTCGGCATATCCAGGTGCAGGGACAACCTGCTGGCAGCAAAATAGCGCCCCGTGGGGTTGCCGGAAAGAAAGGAGAGCCCGACTCCGATCAGAGATAAGATGAGGCCCGAGGTGGCGCAGAGAACGTGGAGCTTTCCGTCGTCGAAACGTGCCCTGGGGATTATTCTCATGCCGTATCCATAATAGGGCTGTTTGAAGATCATCAATGTCAGGACCTTATCAAACACAGCGGATGCTCCATCCCAGCAAGCCTTCATCTTCAATCTTTGATAATGCTTGAAGTAGGCCCTCAAGGCGGACTTCAGGTAGGCCGAGAGACCGGTAGTACCCCGGGCAAGGTACCTTTTCCTCAGCTTCAGGACGGTACCCTCCAGACCCACTGAGACCATAAAGGCACGTCTCCTATTGTCACATATAATCAGGTCGTAGCTCCTTATACTTCCCTTAAGTATACGGTTTGCAATAGCTGCCAGATTACCCTTGCACCCCAGGGCATACCTCAGGGAATTTCCGCTTCCAAAGGGGAGATAGGCTACGGGATTCCGTCTCGTATCTACGGCGTTTATGACATCTGAAAAGGTGCCATCTCCGCCAGCCACCACGAGGACGTCACATTTCTCTGCCGCCTCCCTGGCGCAGGCTGCAAAATCCTCCCGGGTATGTGTGTCAGCCCCGAATATCTCGGCTCCGAGGATCCTCGCGCAACTTCTCAGGCTCGCTAGCTTTTGGTCTA
>JAFDIC010000582.1 GCA_019308525.1 Deltaproteobacteria bacterium | reverse complement strand
AAACAATAGAAAGCCTTTCTTCTGGAGGTGAATTACACCCCCTGCAAAAGGCGTTCGTGGAGAATGGGGCGATCCAGTGCGGTTTTTGCACTCCTGGCATGATCATGACGGCCAAAGCCCTGCTGGATACCGATTCTCGGCCTGCCGAGGAGGATATCAAGCTACAGATTGGAGGGAACTATTGCCGATGCACAGGGTACAATCAGATAGTTGATGCCATAAAAATAGCGGTGGGATCGGTGGAATAGTTGAGGAGTTAAGAAACACATCAGAAGGATTTTCTTGGGGGTATTATGTGAATAATCGTTCTCTGAGACCGTCGTCTTTCACAGGGGGAGGAAAACAAGGTGGATGCTTTCTTTGTGCGCAGGCAAAGAAAGTATCTAGAGCCAGGACCAGCCATCGTTCAGAAGGGGGAGACGGATGGGAAAAGAAGTAAAAAAGGCGGTATGTTATTGGTGCCACTGTCATTGCAAGGTGGATGTCCATGTAAACAATGGCAGACTTGTCAAGGTTGAGGGGGTGACAGGGGAGCCCCGGAGCGAAAAGGTGCAGAGGGTTGTAAATGCCTGTCCAAGGGCCAAGGCTGTTACAGAGTATTTCTATCACCCCGACAGGCTATGTTTTCCAATGAAGAGAAAAGGTGAAAGAGGTGAGGGGAAATGGGAGCAGGTCTCCTGGGAGGACGCCCTTGATGATGTCGCCGAGAGATTGGAGGAATTGAAGGAGAAATATGGGGCCGAGACCCTTGCCTGTAGCAGTGGCACGTACAGGACAGCCGATGAGTATAGATCACGTTTCCTGAATCTCTTTGGAACACCCAACAATATGGGGCAGGGGAATATTTGTTACGGGCCCGGTATCATGTCAGTCGCCCTGCTGGGATGGTGGACCGATTTCGGGGGGATCGGCAGGAACACGAAGTGCGTGGTCATATGGGGGTCTAATCCCAAGGAAGCTTACAGAAACGTGTGGTTTGCCACGCGCGATCATTTGCAGAGAAAGGGAAAACTCATTGTCATCGACCCCCGCAGGACGGATGATGCGGAAAAAGCTGATGTCTGGCTTCAGATCAGGCCAGGGACGGATGCAGCCCTGGCCTTGGGGATGATCAATACAATTATACAGGAAGGTCTTTATGACAAGGACTTTGTGGGTAAATGGTGCCATGGTTTTGATAAACTGGCAAGGCGCGCTGAGGACTACCCACTTAGCAAGGTTGAGGAAATCACATGGGTTCCAAAGGAGAAGATAAGGGATGCGACGCTGATGTATGCCACGACAAAGCCGTCATTCATTTTCCACTCAATGGGCCTTGAGCAACTGCCCAATAGCATGGAGGCGTACCACGCGAGGACGATTTTGACGGCGATAACAGGTAATCTCGATGTGAGGGGGGGAGAGGAACTCCGGGAAGGGCATCCTCAAGTTGTCTCGGAGTACGAAATTGAAATGAATGACAAGATTCCCCCCGAGCAAAAACGGAAACAAATCGGTAGTGATCGTTTCAGATTGGAGTCATTCCCGGGCTATGACCTTGTCATGGAGAAATACGCCAAGTTCCCGGTGGGAAGGGGGCACGTTGCCTTCGCCCATGCGCCGAGTGTGTACAGGGCGATGATTACCGGCGAGCCGTACCCGGTAAAGGCCATGATCACGGCCTCCAGTAATCCCCTGGTGACCCAGGCTAACTCGAGACTCGTGTACAGGGCCATGAAAAACCTGGACCTTTTCGTTGTGACGGATATGTGGAAAACACCCACTGCCGAGTTGGCCGACTATATCTTCCCGGTCGCCTGCTGGCTGGAGAGGCCACAGTTTCACACTTGGTCCGATACCTTCGGGTTCATAGACTGCGGGGTGGCTGCGATGCCGCCACAAGTGGAAGGAAAGTATGACAGGCGCACTGACTATGATTTCTGGCGGGGACTGGGTATACGCCTCGGACAAGAGGAGTACTGGCCCTGGGGAAATCTTGAAGAGGCGTTTGACTATCGTTTGGAAAAGATGGGGCTGACCTTCAGGGCCTTTGTTGAAAAGAAGGGTGGATTTGCCTTTTGGCCAAAGAAGGAGAAGAAGTATGAGGAAAGCGGCTTTGGCACACCTTCCAAAAAGGTAGACCTCTACTCTGACATCTTGAAGGAATTGAACTATGATCCATTGCCACAGTTCTACGAACCACCTGAAAGCCCTTATAGCCGCCCTGATCTTGCTGAAGAATATCCGCT
>JAFDIC010000075.1 GCA_019308525.1 Deltaproteobacteria bacterium | reverse complement strand
CATAAAAATGTGGTAAAAGGAGAAAAGGTGATCCTGGTGGACGATGTTGCGACAACCGGCAATACCTTGAATGAATGTGCACGGGTCCTGTTGAACGCCGGTTGCAGGGAAGTTTGCGCCCTGGTCCTCGCCAGGACCGGGGGCTATTGACTTGAGACCCTCTTCCCTGTACCCGGAGGCCCGTTCTCATGTAGGAGCAAGGTCCTCCTTGCGATCTGAGGTTCAGAGGCTGGCTCAAAGATCGAGCCCACCTCCACTATGGACTGAGGCAACCTCGCGTTGCCGTCCCTCAAACTCTCATCCTGTTGATTATGCCGTGGGGGAGCAATGGCACACTACCCGGATAAGATAATGGATATCGGAAGACTAAAAAACACGGTGGACTTTCTAAAGGCCCGGGGCAAAACGATCGTCTTTACAAATGGATGCTTTGATATACTCCACCCGGGCCACACCCGCTACCTGGCTGCCGCGAGGGACCTGGGGGACTACCTCGTGGTGGCAGTCAACAGCGACCGATCGACAAGGGCCATCAAGGGCGAGAAGAGGCCCGTCATGCCCCAGGATGCCAGGACAGAGGTCCTTGCGGCACTGGGCTTTGTGGACGCAGTAGTAATCTTTGACGAGGAAACCCCTTACAAGGTCATAGAATATCTCCTGCCCGATATCCTGGTCAAAGGTGGCGACTGGTCCGAGAACGAGATCGTGGGGGCTGATATCGTCAAGCAAGCCGGTGGGCAGGTGAGGCGCATCCCCTATGTCTCGGGTTATTCCACCACCGAGATCATCAGGAAGATCAAGGCCGCCTGATCAATCATCGAGAAACCTGGCCCTGCCCAAAGGACTCTCACCAAAATGCCGTCAATGGCGGATCTCCTCCGACCCCGGACCACACCGGACCGCTGCCAACAGCAAATCCCAAATGTAGTAATGCAGGACCTGATCCTGTATTTGAGTGTGTAAACTTTTGCCAGATTGCGGCTCGAAATTTCTTACAAAAACGAAGTGTTTTCTTACACACCTCCTTTGCTACCCGTGGTTGTCGCTGGAATATATTGAAATTATTAAGCAAATATATATCTGGCCACTCTGGCACGATCTTCGCTTATGTCTAGTCTGATATTGGCGATCTCAGTTGAGGCAAGATAATTCAAGGGAGGCATGGCCCCCTAGGCTGTTCTATGAGCCCGAAGCTACAACACTATTTCAATCCGCTTCATGTCTATTGCCGTTTAAGAGATCTCGGCCTCCCGAAAAGCCTGGCTAGATATATTTGCCGGATTTACGAGCAAGCCATTTTCAAGTATTTGTGGCCGGAGTAACAAAAAGACTGGACGAATGTCCTGGATTCAAATGGGACCCCAATCAGTGAAAGTCCTATAGTGCTGCCAGACTTCAACATCAAATACTGACCAAGGGACGGCAAAAAGAGTCCCGGCGGTCATGGCTGAAAAAAAGGAAGTCTGTGGCGGCGCTAAAACTGGCCTCTCGGGTGCACGTGAATAAACACGGCATCTCGGGAGGCCCAAATATGGTACCGGAGGAGATTCGTATGGATAAGGACCATGATAAGGCAGGTGGAAAGGCATCTCGCTTGGTTCCTCCAAGGGAGGTGATCAATGAGGTCATTCAGTCTATTGAGAGCGTAGACAAGAAATTAGAACGATTTTTTGAAATTCACGGGACAGAACTGCAAGTGCCCTACAACAACCAATTCAAAGAGGTCTGAGGATCACACATTCTTGCCTGTCTCGTTCAACCTTTGATCCCAGTCATATTCCTTGTCCGTTACGGTATGCTCCATTCTGCGTATGCGGCGCTCCAGGTTCTCATACCTCCGCCTTATCCGTTCAACCGCGCCTCTTCGCGAATGAATATAGCTGTCATAGAACTCCTGCTCGTCATTGCTCTCAATTGGGATGACAGGTTCGGGTTTCATCAAGAGTCCCGCGAGAAAATATATGATGGTGACTGGCCAGAATCCAGTAAATAGCAGCAAAATGATTGCAATGAATCTTGCCCAAGCGACTGAGAAATCAAAATACTCGGCTACGCCCCTGCAAACCCCCAGTATAACACCATTACGGGAACGGTAGAGGCCTCTCCGCAGTCCCCGGTGACGCTCCCCGCGACTCCCCTTGAAATCTCTCTGAAACTTTCTCCTACAACGTTCAATCATAGTTTGCGTTCCTTACTTTCCCTGTCCAGGATGATCGTTTCCAGGGCCTCAACCCGCCCCTCCATGTTCAAGAGCCCCTGGTAAATCTCTTGGATCATCCTGGCTTCATCGGCCTGGAGTTTCCGGCTTTTCTTGGATATCCCGCCCCTAACAATCTTTATTCCTATGAGGATGGCGCTGCCGACAATCGCCAGTATGAGAACGGCCCCCCCGAAGATGATCGCCAGGATGGTGGCTGCCTGCATAACGGTTTCTCTCCCCCACTAATGAGTATTCAACAGGAATTGCTCCCCGTCCTTGCATGAAAGACGGGCCTCTAGGTTGCAATGGTGCCATCATTTTCCTTTTTGGCAGACGACTTAAGCTTTTGTAATTCCTTTTCGATATCCTCGTCAACCAAAAGCTTGTCAAACTCCGCTTCCAGGATCGGCTTTTGTCCGTAACCCGCGAGTTCTGCTTCTGCTTCCATTCGTTCAATGCGATTCTCCAGTTCATCGAATCTTAAAACCGCCTCCGCACTGTTTGCGCGTCGTATCTCTTGCCTGGCGCGCATGCTCTTTCGGGCACGGATGTGACGCTGTATCAGCATCCGCTGTTTTTCGCGCGCGTTTGTCAGTTTGTCTTCCAGTTGCCTGATATCAGCCTGATACTGCTCGACAAGGGCGTTGTGTTCCAGAAGTTCCTGTTGCAGGGAGTCCGCTCTATCAGCAAATAGGCGTTTTTCCACAAGGGCTTCTTTGGCCAGATCGTCCCGACCCTTCCTGACAGCAAGTTGCGCCCTTTGCTCCCAGTGTTTTGCACGTGACTGGACATCCTCCAGCTGACGCTGGACCTTCTTGCTGTTGGCCATAACGCCGGCGCACCCCGCCTTGAGTTCGACAAGGGTGTCTTCCATCTCCTGGATCATCAACCTGATCAGTTTCTCGGGGTCTTCAGCCCTGTCCAACATTGCATTGATATTGGAGCTGACTATGTCTCTAAATCTCGTAAAAATGCCCATAATGACGCCTCCTTTTTGATTAGCTCTGCCAAGAATACACGCAGAAAGTGTGCCAAAGGGGAAAATATGGATAACAGGATGTAATATCAATGCCTTATCAGCTTGACAGGGATATGGGCATTGTGGTAAAAACTACTACCTGTTGGTAAAACAAACTATATTTGACTATTTTTTACCATGAAGAAACCAAGAACTACACCTCAACGACAGGATGAGACTAGATCCCAACCGGGGATGTCAGAAGCCCTGGGCCAGTCCGAGAAATTCCTGGCGTTCCAGGAGAGTCTCTCCAGGGTAGCGCCCATTGACCGGCCGGTGCTTCTGGTGGGCGAAAGAGGAAGCGGAAAGGAGCTCGCCGCTGCGAGAATACATTTTCTTTCAAAACGCTGGCAGGGGCCGCTTGTTGCGCTGAACTGCTCCGCCCTTTCCCCAACTCTCATTGAGTCGGAATTGTTCGGTTACGAGAAAGGGGCCTTTACCGGTGCCGAGAAGAGGAGAACCGGGCGATTCGAAGCCGCCAGCGGCGGGACCCTTTTTCTCGATGAGATAGGGAACATCCCCCTGGAGGTCCAGGAGAAGATCCTCCGTGTGGTTGAGTACGGCGTTTTTGAAAGGGTCGGCAGCTCGGAAAGCGTGGAGGTCGACGTGAGGATTGTCGCTGCAACCAACGCCGACCTGGCAGCCAGGGCCAAAGAGGGCACATTCAAACAAGACCTCTTGGATCGGCTCTCTTTCGAGGTCCTGATCCTGCCGCCTTTGAGAGAAAGGAAAGAGGACATCCTTTTGTTGGCGAACCATTTTGCAGCCCGCATGGCCTTTGAAATCGGCAGAGATGAAATCCCGGAGTTCAGTGATGAAGCTATTGCGGCCCTGGAAGGATACACCTGGCCGGGCAATGTCCGAGAACTGAAGAACGTGATCGAACGCGCCGTGTATCGATCAGATTCAAGAATAATCACAGATATAGTATTCGACCCATTTCATCCTTACCATCTGGAAGCATCCCGCCAGGCCGAAGCCGCTTCTCAAACCCCGGAAAGGCCCCTTATGGAAGATTTCCTTGACAGTCCCTTGAAGAAAGCGGTTCGGGAACTTGAAATCCGGCTCCTGAAAAAGGCCCTTGAGGAAGCCAGATTCAATCAAAGAGCCGCCGCCCGCAGCCTTGGCCTGACCTATCACCAGTTCCGAGGCTTGTATAGAAAATACAAGAGCGAGATCGAATAGCCCCCTGCACAAAAATGCAAGGAAATCGCGATTTCAACAACACTTTCCATGCCGGGCCCAACGACAGCACCAAATGACATAAATTCTAAGTACTAATACATTCGTTCGACAGGATATCTCCTCCCTAAGGTCATTTTCCATGTTTTGAACATTTGGTCCTTCGGATTTGGGATTTGTTTCCTGTTTCTATTTTCGAATTTCGAAATTGTTTTTTCTCAAAGGCCTGAAACGGTATAACCCTTTCAATTCTCACCGGCATAGCCGGTGGGTTAGCACTGATCTATTTCTTGGGATGTGACCCCACGCTCACGGGCTCATTTTCTTGGATTGTATGTGGAGCGAAATTGTTCACCGAGAGGCGTGGCAAATCGCTTCGGAAAAGCCTCTTTAGGATAAGTTTTCAACCACCATCTCTTGAATCTTCTGTACTCCTGCGGTTTTCCCTTTAGCTCAGGAGGTATCCCCTGTTCGTGATACCTAACTTTCATTAGCCAGAATCTAAATTCCTCAGCCTTTGTTCGTGACCTATAAAGTAAAACTAGCGCTATCTTATACCAGGGATTTATGTTAGAAGACATAATCGTTTCTTCTACTGGGTTAAATAGCTGCGAAGGTTTCGGCCACCTAGGATCAGCCTTGAGCTTACGTATTACCCTCCTCTGCTCTTCTTTCGTCCTAAGCCTTGCCCCCGCACCCAGGAACGATCTCCCGGAGGCATCAAGATATCCTCCCCTTGTGGTGCTCAGGCCGAGGGGATCCGTGAAGTAAAGGGGATTGTTCTCTACGTAGCTGTAAGCCGATTCGTCCAGGGGATCCACGGACAGAAATCTTCCGCTTCTCGGGTCATAATATCGATTTCGAAGGTAGTACAGGCCCGATTCCGGATCATATTCACGACCGGTAAACGTGAAAGGATTGGGGATGGTCTCGGTCTTTGAGATGATATTTCCAAAGGTGTCGTAGTTGTAGGTGTTGAGGACATTTCCGTGCTTGTCTGTAACGGCCACCACGTTTCCCAGCTCATCCTGCTGGTAATAGTAGAACTCATCGCCACGGCGCTGGAATATCAACCTGTCAAGCCCCTCGTAGGCGTATGCGGCCTGGCAGGTCCCGTTGACGTCATATTCCTCCACCAGGTCCCGGCCGCTGTAAAGGTACCTGGTTATGATCCCGTTGACGTCCTTCTCAATACGCCTGCCGAGAGGATCGTACTTGTATGCGGCGAAGGTTCCATCCGGAAAGTCGATGCGGACGAGTTGATCCTCCGCGTCCCAGGTGTACGTGGTGGTACCCGAGGCATCGGTCTTGGAGGTCATGTTACCGTTTCCATCATAGGTGAACGTGGTGCCGTTCATGGAAAGGAGACGATTGGCTGCATCGTAGGTGTAGCCTGCGCCGAGTGCGTCCGTCAGCCTGTTCCCCTCACTGTCATAGGTATAGGTCTCGGTGGCGGACGCAGGGTGGATCGCCTGGATCAGCCGGTAGAGCGAATCGTAGCTATAGGAGCTGGTGCCTGTCGTATCGGCCTTGGTGAGGACGTTGTCAACACCATCATAGGTAAAGTCCAGGGCTTGAATCCCCAGGGTGTCGCTCAAGCTTAGAAGGTTGCCCACATCGTCGTAGTCAAAAGTGGTGGTCATGAGGTAGCTATTGCTCCAGAACCCCCCTGTCATCCAGGTCGGTTTGCCGTAGAGCACTCTTGATCTAACGCGGCTCATCTCGTCGTATTCAAGGCTATACACCCCGTTAGTTCCACTCTGGTAATGCACAATCCGGGTCGGTCTTCGCATCGGGTCATAGGAGTGCTCCACTATGGTCGCCAGTGAAAAGCCGTGACTCGTCACGCGAGTGAGAACATCGAATCCAGTCCACGTATATGTCACCTTGCCCTGGTTGGTCTGCTCGGAAACGGGCACCAGGCCGCTGATCCCGTAAACCCCGTACCGGTAGGTGACGGTATCGTCGGCATTGCTCACCTCTGTCAGGACCCCCAGATTGTCATAGGTGTATGTGGTGGTCTTGCCGCCTGCATCCTTCTGGACCAGGCGGTTCAGGGTATCATAGGTGAAAGTCGTGGTCTCCCCTCTGTAGTCGGTGATCGAGGTCACGTTTCCACTGGCGTCGTAAGTCACTGTCGCTGTATAGCCGAGGGGGGTCGTCCTGCGCACGGGCCGCCCGAGGTCGTCGTATTGGGTAGTCCACTTATTACCTCTGGTATCGGTTGTGCTGATGGGGTTGCCCTCCGGGTCATAGGTCACAGAGGCGATGTTCCCCAGGGCATCAGTGATCTGGGTGGGCCATCCGAGCCTATTGTATTCGATTTGCCCGGAGTTGCCCTCCCCATCGGTAATCCCTATCACCCTTCCCACGGTATCCCGCGCCAGTGAAGTCACTCGACCGAGGGCATCGGTGATGGAGACCAGGTTACCGGCAGCGTCATAGGAAAACGAGGTCACGCCTCCGTCGGCGGCCGTTACCGTCTCAACCTGCCCCCTCGAATTGTACGTGTACGTGGTGACATTCCCGGCCGCGTCTGTGAAGGTCACAAGATTTCCGTGGTCATCGTAGTCAAACCTATAGGTGCCTGTGGCCATACCTACGGGATCCTTGATCGTCTTGATCCTGTCAAACCTGGGATCCCACGTGAAGATGTCACGGTCGTAGCCGCTGTTCCCAATGCTTGAGTAGGCATAGATGTAAGTCAGGTTTCCCCGGCCGTCGTAACGGTAGTGGTACTTGAGGTTGTAATCAGGCAGCTCGATCCAGACCGGCCTGGAATCCTGATCCCGCGAGACGGTCGTCACATTGCCCATGGGGTCGACTACCTTGACGATTCTGCCCTGCCCGTCGAGGGTGATGTCTGTCTCATTGCCACGAGGGTCAGTGTAACGCGCGTACACATCTTCTGCCGGGACCAGGGAAGCAGGGCTATCAGGGGTTCCCTGGCCGGACGGGATGTCATTGACCAGCCCCATGCTGTCCGATGGAAGCAGGTTATGCTCCACACCCAGGGGCTCTACGACCCGTGAGAGGAACCCGTTGGCATCGTAGGTGTAGGTGGTCCTCTTGCCGCGCACGTTTGTTTCAGAGGTCATCAGGTGGTCGTTGTACGTATAGGCGGTGACATATCCCATGGCATCGGTGATGGAGACCAGATCCCCGTTGGCATCAACGGAAAAGCGGGTTGCCCTCCCGGCTGGATCAGTCACCTGGCTCAGGTGGTCTCCCGCATATTGCAACGTGGTTACCTTTCCGACAGGGTCGGTAATGGACACAAGGCGCCCCTGCCCGTCGTAAGCGAAGGTGGTGGTGTTTCCGTTGGTGTCGGTAAAGGCAGTTTGCAGCCCTCCCGGGTCAAATTCCATACGGCTGCCCTCCGGGAGGGTGAGGCTGTAGGAGTTGTCCGGGTTTTTCACAAGAATGCTCAATCCATCGTCCGAATAGAGGGCGTCATCCTTCAAGGTGATCTTGTAGAGGTAGCCATCCGACACCCCCTTGCCGCGCCGGTTGTGATCGGCCACGTAGAGGTTGCCCTCCGGGTCAAAGGCGAGGCCCATGGGCTCCATGAGACCGGTTGCAACAATTGTGCGTGTACCCTCAGGGGCAACACGGTAGATGGTTCCACCCACAGACTCTGCCACATAGAGATTGCCTTCCTGGTCACAGGCCACCCCCGTGGGACGCATGAACCCGGAGGCATACTCGGAGAAATGGAGATCAGGGGTCATCCTGTAGATGATCCCGGTGGTGAGACTGGAGATATAGAGGTTATCATCGGGGTCAGTGGCCAGGAAGAAGGGCCAATCAATCTGCCCGTCAAACAGCTTGATCACGGTCTTATCGGGCAGGATCTTTGAGATCCAGGCGGAGTCGTGGCTCCAGCATGTGGCGTAGACGTTTCCCCCGGAGTCCATTGCCAGGCCAATGGGGTCCTCCACATCGGGATAGGCCGCCAAGACTTCCTCGGACCACCGGTCGCAGGGAGAAGCAGTCTTCAGTACGATTGCTGAGTTTGTGCCAGAGCCTGCTGCCATGATCATGCGGTCCTGGCCATCGAACAAGATCTGTCTCGGTTGCCACCCCACACAGGGCTGTCCGGGGAAAAGTGCACAGGAGCTGAAACACCCTGAGTGCTCGCGGGAGGGCGAGAAGCTATCAAGCCCGTATTCGCCAGGATCAGAAGCGAGTGTGTTGAAATTGTAGCGGGACACCCAGGCAGTGCCGCCTTGATCCACGGCCACGTCAACGGCAAACAGCCACTCGATATTTCCCAGGACCTGCTTGGTACTGAACTCGGCAGCAGTGCCGGAGCCGTCAGTGAGGAGCGCGCGGCCCCCTGCCGGGTCGACATGGAGCCGTTTCAGGCCGGCCAGTCCCCATCCCACCCCAAAAGGGCTCTCGGATTGGTTAAGCACCAACGCCGTCCCGCCATAACCTATCGTGCGAGGCACTCCCTCACGGGCCGGGATGCCTGTGTCCTGAACCGGAGGTCCTCCGAAATACTCTGCCGTGTAATAGTTGCCCGGGTATATGTGGGTTATGTAGGCCTGATAAGGGTAAAGGCCAGTGGGAAGCTGCTCACCCCTGGCATTCCTGGCGTCGAAAAGGTAGGCGAAACGATAGGGGGTGTCCTGTGCAGGGGAGTTGAAAGTCACTCGCCTGGTAAGGCCCGCCACATTCAGCTCAAAATCCAGTCGGCTCGGGGCCTGGTCGGTATAGCGCTGGTGGTCGAGGGATATGACGACTCGAGGTTTGGCCGTGGTGCTGTGATACACGAAAGTGAGATGATTGGCCGAGCCCATTGATATATGGGTCGGAAAGCTATAGGAGGTTGTCAAATCGCCGGACTTGTAGCTGAAAGAGAACTCATTTTTTCCTTTTGCCTCGTTGTGAACTCCGCGAGATTTCCCGGGCAGATCATTCAGGCTTCCCAGAGGTAAGGTGCCGAAGATGGCCCCAAGGGCAAGATTTATGTCGTAGGCGGAAAAATGGGTCACCGTGTAGTCCACCCAGTTCCCATCCGAGGAGACTTGGGCCATCCCCTGGTCGATCCATTTGCCGGCCGTGCGATCGAAATAGCCTACCGGAATGGGAGTGCCGGGTGCGAACCCCAGGCTATTGGTAAATCTGACCTGAACCGGCTCCGCAAAAGTGGCCCCATGGGGCTGGAATTCCATTGCGTAGGTGAAGATGCTGTTCATGGGCAGCGGGGAAGGAAGCTCCCTGTCCGCCTGGAGCATGGTGGCGCTGACCTCGATCTCGTGATCTACGGCACCCGGAGGGATAGTAACAATGATGTCACCGGCAGAAGAATTGTGGGTCCCGCCCTCCGGCCCGATGGACGAGACGGCGCTGTCCAGGGGTGTGAGGTAAGCGGCCTTCACGTGCACATCCTGCGTGGCCACCACGTCGGCCCACCTCTGGGCATAGGTGTATCCCTGCTTTTCAATGGTCAGGAGGTATCTTCCCGTGTCCGGTGCGGGAAAGACGAACTTTCCGTGGGGATCCGAATAGACTTTTCCTTGCACATCCCTTGCACTGATTTCAGCCAGGGCCAGGGGCTGATCGGTGCGGGAATCAAACACTCGTCCGTGCACGTAGCCCGTGGTGGAGGTAATGGGAGGGGTTTCCGGTACCATGGTCTGAACGGGTGAGCTGCTGTTTCCCGCAGAATCCCTGGTGTGGATCTCAAGTATGTCGCCGGGCGAAGCCTCTATGGATACTAGAAATGCGCCGCTGCTATTTGCTTGCACGGTAACAGTACCATTCGTGTTGGTATTTTGAACCGTGACAAAACTTCCTGGCTCCACTGCTCCGGCCTCACCGGCAACTTGAACCATTCCGCTCTCCCCTGGTCCGGATACAGTGATGCTTCCCGTATCAGGGGCAGGCGGCGGAATGCTGTCATGAATTATCTCTACAGAGGTGGATTCGCTGGTGAATCCATATTGGTCCGTGGCCGTGAAGGAGAGATGGTTTGTGGTATTTTGATTTAGAGATACCTCCAACGAGAATTCGCCCTCCCCATCCGTCTCCGCCTGAACAGTTTCCATCCCGCCTGTGACAGCTATGGTGACAGATGGGTCCGCCTGCCCCCAAATCACCTGTGATGGCTGGCTGGTAGGGCTCTCTACCGGATCTATGGCGGGCGGAGTGGGCGGGATCACACAAATAACTACTACCGTGTCAGGATCACTATCAAGCTCCCCATCATTCACGACGAGCCGGAAAACGAAGTCTCCCGCCTTGTCGGCCAGGATCTGCGGGGTGGGCAGTGAGGGGTCATCAAGTTCGCTCACACTTTCTCTGGGTCTTGATACGATGGTCCAGCTATAGGTAATTGAGTCCTGGTCCGGGTCGTAGCTTTCTGTCCCGTCCAGCATTATTGAGGAATTGAGGAGAACCACTTGATCCTCGCCCGCATCGGCCACAGGCTCGGCATTGGGTGTGGCAGAGGTGATCACTACCTCATCGGGTAAGCTGTCAAACTCACCATCATTAACAATGAGGCTCAAGGTGTATTCACCATCCACGTCAGCCAGAAAACTGGGGGTGGGTGAGGTGGGGTCATCAATGTATGTGTCACTATCTTGAGGAACGGACAAGATTTCCCATGAATAGGTTAAGGGGTCGGCTTCCGGGTCGAAACTGCCCGTGCCATCAAGGTGAACAACACTTCCGGTGGTTACACTCTGATCCGGTCCCGCCCTGGCAGTGGGCGGAGCATTGGGCGGGAAGGCTGTTACTACGACCTCATCCGGGGCACTGTCCTGATGGCCGTCATTCACGGTCAAGGCGATCTCGTAAGCACCTGATATATCCGGGATGAAACTAGGTGTCACAGAACTGGGATCATCAAGTTCACTTCCGCTTCCCGCGGGTTTTGACATTATGGTCCACGAATAGGCAATTAGATCTCCGTCCGGGTCGTAACTGTTACTGCCGTCCAGGGTGCACTCAGCGCCTACAGTGACGTCCTGGTCCGCTCCAGCATCAGCCACCGGAACGGCATTCCAGGCTGGAACGATCTCCAGCGTAATCCCGCATCCGGGCTTGCCCCCCAGCTTGACGGCCAGCAAGTTTTTCCTTCTAAGCCGAACCCGTTTTTCGATTACCAGCACCTTTTTCTTGAATTCCCTGGGTTTCACAACCCGTTTCCCGTTTAGCCTGATGACGCCGCTTGTCACCGAGCAGTACTGGCCATCATCTCCTCCATTGTGAATGCGCAGCATGTAATCAGGGCCTGGATCAGAAACAGCGAATCTCCTGGACTCTCTTGCGGGTTTTCCTTTCAACAGGCGCATAACCAATGCTCGCAGTAAAAACACCCGCGAGGCAAGAAGTGATTATCAGCCCGAATAGAAATGACTTCTTTCGGTAGGATAAAAGGGCATTCATCGCAACGGCTCTGAGCTCCATCCGCGTCCTCCTTTCCAGGGACTGACCCGACCGCTCATCCTCAAATAGGAATGCGGGCAAGGTCTTAGTCCTCTTCAATAGTGATGTTCGATGTGCCAGGAACAGTCCGGGGTTTTTCAATGGGGCGGGCTGTCTACGTTTTCTTCACGCTCCTGACGGAATGAAACTTTGAGACGTCAGGAGCAGCACAGACACGTTTTGATAGGCCTTGACATGCCGGCTCCTTATGCTGGAGTGCAGATTAAAGCTGGCAGTAAAAACTGGAATTTTGTTGAAATTATATGTTACTGGACTAATATTTGATATAAATTATGCCTAAGTTAGCATAATGAATACTGTTTGAGTACGACTTATGTAGGCTAAACCTGGCAAGAATGTCAAGGAAAATCGGGGCTCCGGCGCTGACCCTGCCTGTATCAACGGATGGCCGTAGCCGCTTGCCGAACCCTTGTTGAACCCTGCAAATCAGTGATTAGCTTTAACCTGGGATCATCAAGGAGCATGCAAAGGAGGTGTGGAGCGCCCATGAAGTGCGATAGATGTCAAGCACAGCTTGGTCCTGATGAAAAATATGAACACGCCGGGCAGGTATTGTGTGAAGATTGTTACCTGGAGATAAAGGCATCACCCCGGGTCTGCGACCCGTGGGCGGTTTACACGGCCAAAAAAGAGGTTGGAGGAAAGCCAACCCTTACTCCTGTCCAGGAGAAGATGGTCGACTTGATAAGAAACAGAGGTCCCCTGGGGCTCAATGAAATATGCAGGGAACTGGGCATCACCGAGGAGGAATTCAGGACCAGTTTTGCCGCACTGAGGCACATGGAGCTGGCAAGGGCCACAAAGGTGGGCCATGAGGTAAAATATACGACTTTTTGACCACAGACACTCACAACCGGGCCGGGGAAATGGCAAACAACAAGGAAGGGGTGGTATGTGAAGAAAACAACAATAATCCCTGGGGTGCCGCCCCATGGGGGGGCAGGATGTGGATACTGTTCCCGAAATCGCCGGGGCCGCGGCGCAAAGGGGACACAACCTCACTACAGTCGGCTCCGGGGATGGCACCCCTGAAGAGATCGTAGCCAGGGAACCGCGTGAGACAGAAGATACGCCCGCGGAATTCTATGTGGAGACAGAGTCACTTGACAAAAGAATGGCTCAGAGCGGAAGGATTGGTTGAGGGCCTGGAACCTCTGGGATATCAGAAGGCTTCAGAATTGACGGCCAGGAAGGAGGATGGACTGTGTCGGTTAAGATAGCAATATTTGGTGGCGGACCAGGAGGGTACATTGCTGCTGTTAGGGCAGCCCAGTTGGGGGCTGAAGTGACGGTGATCGAAGAGGATAACTTGGGCGGCACTTGCTTGAACTGGGGATGTATTCCTTCCAAGGTGCTCATTACAGCAGCCAATTTGCTGGGAAGGATTAGAAACGCAGAGGTGTTCGGCATCACCATAAATGGTGACGTCCTTGCCGACATGACACGTCTAATGGAAAGGAAAGACAGGGTAGTGGAAGACCAGCGCAAGGGCATTTTAGATCTCCTGAAACGCCACAAGATCCAGTATTTGAAGGGGACAGGTTACTTGAAAAAGAAGGGCCTGGCCGGGGTTAGGCTTTCTGAAGGAGGAGAACAGGAGGTGTTTTGGGACAGGCTCATTTTAGCCACGGGCAGCAAACCCTTCAACCTGCCGGGTCTTCCCTTTGACGGCGAAAAGATCCTTTCGAGCAACGATGCGCTTTGCTTGCAGGAGGTACCTGAATCCATGTTGATTGTGGGCGGTGGTGTCATAGGATGTGAGTTTGGTTTTCTGTTCTCGGCCTTGGGGACGAAGGTCACCATAGTGGAGGCCTTGTCCCGGATTCTTCCCCTACCCTCGGTTGATGAAGACTGCTCAAGGGTTCTTCAACGTGAAATGAAAAAACGAAAGATAGAGTTTATGGTCAACAGGGTAGTGGAAGGTTTTTCCGAGGAAGACGGCAAACTGAGGGTGACGATAGGGCCCTCTCCGTTCCTGGAAAAACCTACCGAAAGAGATAACAAACCTGTTCATCGAACAGTGGAAAAAGTTCTGGTCTCAGTCGGGCGGAGCCCCAATAGCACTAACATCCAAGGTCTGGAGTCCGTTAATGTCCAGTTGGACCACAAGGGATGGGTTGTGAGCGATGAACTGATGCAAACCACTGAGCCAGATGTTTATGCTATTGGGGACCTTTTGGGTCCTGGCAAGATCATGTTGGCCCACGTGGCATCCGCTGAGGGCCTGGTGGCTGCTGAGAATGCTATGGGAGGAAAGGCCGGAATGGACTACAGGGCCGTACCAGGTGTCATTTTTACATCTCCGGAGATAGCCGACGTGGGACTAACAGAGGCCCAGGCCAAGGAGCAGGGCTATCAGGTGCGTTCAGACACTGTCCTGTTCAGGACACTGGGCAAGGCCCATGTAATTGGTGAGATTGCTGGACAGGCCAAGATTGTGTCTGAAAAGGATGGCGGCAAAATCCTGGGAATCCACATAATAGGGCCTCACGCCACCGACCTTATCGGCGAAGCTACACTGGCCCTTCGCACGGGCTGCAATGTCAAAGACCTGGCTGAAACGATTCATGCCCACCCTACCCTTTCAGAAGTGATAGGAGAGGCAGCGTTCCTGGCCATGGATCTGCCCTTGCACGGATAGGAAATACACCGTCTTCCAGTTCCAGGATCATCTGTACGGGAGATACGACCCTGATGTTCCCTGTAGGGGCGGGGTTTCGGGTTCTCGGGTTTCGGGTTCGGGTCGGACCGAGCCACCTTATTGATATCTAATCACATCTTATGTGGAGCTCCACATAAATAATGATTTGATGTCACCATGTAATTCAGCACACTCAGACCAAACCGCTTCCTGGCTTGGAAGACCCAGTAGAGATATCGGCGGCGGTCCCTGGCAAATTTCAGTAGAAATTCTTTCTTATGACATCGGTGGGTCAGGTGCCAAACATACCCG
>JAFDIC010000581.1 GCA_019308525.1 Deltaproteobacteria bacterium | reverse complement strand
TGATGTAGCAGTCAACAGAGGGGATGGGTAGTGTTTTTGCCCATGCTTCGTAATATTCGGCGATAAAATATGTGAAAAACCGTAGGGTTAATATCCGGAAAGAGTTATGGTATCATTCATGCCGGAGCAAGGGATTTGCCTTGATGTGAATCGCAAGCTGGAGCTTGCTCCTACAAACTCTTTTGCCGTTTCCCTTTTGTGGAAGCGAAGCAGGCGGTTGCGCAAGGCTCCACCAGGAAGTAGCTGGACTGTTCAATTTGACCAGTAGTTTATTCTCATGAACCATGCTTTAGACCACATTGTAAGGAAGGTCAGGAAAACCATCCACAGATTCGGGATGATCGATCCGGGGGACAGGGTCATTGTGGCCGTGTCCGGAGGTCCGGACTCCATTTGCCTACTCCACATCCTCAACAGGCTCAAGGCGGAGCTGGATATCTACCTGGTGGTGGCCCATTACGACCACGGGCTGAGGCCCCATTCCGACGAGGTAGAGACAAAAATGGTCCGCGAGTTCGCCGAATCCCTGAGTCTATCCTTTGAAACGGAAAAATCTACCAGCTTGCTACAATCCAGCGGCGGCTCCCTGGAGGAAAGGGCAAGGGACGAGAGGTACGCATACCTGGAGGGGCTCAGGGAGCGATTAGGTGCGCAAAAAATCGCCCTGGGCCACAATCTCGATGACCAGGCCGAGACCGTTATCATGAGACTCCTGAGGGGCAGCGGTCCTTCCGGGCTGGGCGGCATTCCCCCGGTCAGGGACGGAAAGATCATCCGGCCCCTTATCGAGATCAGGAGGAAAGAAATTGAGGCTTACCTGGAAAGTCTTCAGCTTCCTTACGTCGTTGACCAATCCAACTATGACACGCGATTCCTGAGAAACAGGATCAGGCTGGAAATCATGCCGGCCCTCTTGCAAATTCAGCCCAAACTCCTTGAGCACCTGGCCCGGACGGCAGAGATCCTGAGGGCAGACAACCAATACCTGGTGGACCAGGCAGGTGAATGGATCAAGGAGGAGGCTTCTTTCAAGCCAAACGGCGATATTGTAATCCCGGTAGATCCCTTTTTAGCTCTACCACGGCCTATCAGGCAACGGGTCTTGAGGGACATTTTGAAGCTGCTTAAGGAAAGCTTGCGCAGGATAAGCTCAACCCACATTCAATCCATCGAGGAGCTTGCCCGGGGGGAAAGACCCCAGGGCATCCTGAACCTGCCAAAGAGCATTACTGTCGAGAGGTCCTATGATCGCCTGGTGTTTTCCACGACCTACCGGTCCAGGAGGCCTGATTTTCATTACCTCCTGGATAGGCCGGGAAGATACCACATAAAGGAGATTGACAGGACACTTGTCCTGGAAGAACTGGAGGGGCTACCCGAATCAGGCTTGGCCTCATCTCCCTTGGCGGCCTACCTTGATGCCGGCAAGATAGAGTATCCCCTGACCGTGAGAAACCTGAAGCCGGGGGACAGGTTTATACCTCTCGGCATGAAAGGGCATAAGAAAGTCAAGGATTTTTTCATAGACCTGAAGGTGCCCATCGAGGCGAGGTACAGAACCCCCATCCTGTTCAGCGGAGGGGTACCTGTCTGGATATGCGGCTACCGGATTGATGAGAGGTTCAAGATAACCCCCACTACCCGGAAAATTCTCAAGGCAAGAATCTCCGCCTTGAAGCAGACAAAATAAGAAGCGCTGCTGAGTCTTTCCGTTTGTCAAATGCTTTCATAGACCAATAGTCTTCCGCCCTGTCTTTTCTTTTCCTTTCTTTTTACGAGCCGCTTTTTATGCAGGTTCAACAGTCTTGTCCCGCTTGTATTTGCCTCGAGATTCATGGCCTTGGACAAATCTTTTGCTGTGATCCCGCCTCTTTCCAGCACCAAATTCAAGGTCTCTTTGAGGTAGTTATTAAGCCTTCCCAGGAGGATTTTCTTTCCATCCCTCCTTTTTGCAATTGCAGCGAGGCCTTTTCTCTCAAGGGCAACTTCGATATTCTCTTCCTGGTTTTCATTAACACCGGTCAAAATTATGTACTTGTCTCCGTATTCACCGCCTAAGAGCCTTGATATAAGTTTGGCCACGATCTCATCAGCACACGAGTAATCAACGACTCCTATCCTCGAGAAATCAAGGGCTATCACACTTCCATTCCTCTCCTTGGCGATTTCCGTCTCCACACGATCCCTTATCACCTGACCTGATTGCCTCGTGACAAGATCACTCGAGCCATTCTT
>JAFDIC010000580.1 GCA_019308525.1 Deltaproteobacteria bacterium | reverse complement strand
ACCTGGCCCGGAGGAACCCTTTCTGTGTCTCATTCCAGATGTGCACTTCTGGGAGCTCGGGCAGGACCTTGTGATACAGTTCGATGATGGACTTATGTGGACATGGAGGGGAACCGTTTCCACCTTGGATAACGGTTTTCTCTTCGATCTCTTCGTTGGCCTCTTTCTCTTCGGCCCCTTCGGCTTCTTCTTCGGCCCTTTGACCCAAAGGACGAGTACTCCCTTTAGGGAGTACTAAATATATATCCTGCTCCTGTTCCTGCTCCTGTTTTGCCAAACTCTTTCGAAAGGGTTTAGCAAAGGCTTTATGAAAGGCTTTATGGAAGTGTTTATTCAATTCTTCCCGGAAGGCTGTTTGAAAAGATTCTGAGTAGCCTTTGAGGAACTCTTTAATATGCTCAATCAATTGGGATTTCAGGTCGCATTCAGGAAGTTTCTTGAGCGCTTTCGCCCAAGCTTTGACCACATTCGGATTTTCCGGCCCGTTGTAGTAAAGGAAGTTCGGGAACACTATGAAAGAGGCATCCTCATCCATTAATATCATGCCTTTCAGAAAGCTTTCCTGAAAGGCTTTGTGGAACCTTTCCAAGTCCCATTTCTTCTCTGCTGCGAGACCTGGAAGCGTGGCCCTCATTGCACCGACAGAAGTCATCTGAGGGTGCGTGAGGACAAATAAGAAGACAAGCTGGCCGTCGTCCGACAAATCCCTGAACTTCTCGTCATTCCATATTTGTGGGTCCACTTTTCTGTATCCCATAATGGCCTCCTTCAGGATAAGTATCCCCGTTTTCCGAGCTCAAATATTTTCTCTTCGACCCTCTCCACCGGGAGGTCAGTCAGCTCTGATATCATCTTTTTGTTCCCTCCGGCGATGAAGTACGCGACAAAGACCCTCATCTCCTCGCCGGTCATCGTTGAGGATCTCAAGCCTTTCTCCAGGAGGTCTCTCCGGACCGGGATGAACCTTTGATCAGCGTTTTCCATGGCCGTCCTCCTTTCAAAAAAATGGGGTACCATGTGGGGTACTGAACATTGGAAAAAGGCCCCTGTTCAGCTCCCAAGTACCCCAGGTGGTACCCCTGACTTTGGGCTATTTTGGTTAAATCACTGGAAGAATTATTGGAATGGAAAAGGCCGGAATAGCTGATATGTGCCTCTCACGCCGAAGACACGGGTTCGAGTCCCGTTGGGACCACCACTGTAATATCAGCATGTTATCCCGATTCTCCATCCTTCACGTCCTTCCTTGGGGTACCGCTTTGGGGTACTGACCTCTCAGAAAGCAGCTCCAGCGTCTCTTTCAGATCTTCGTTCAGGAGCCCAATGTACCTCTCTGTGGTCGAGAGGCTCTTGTGCCTCAAGATGCGCTGTATCCTCTTGGCGCTGACCTTATGCTCGTCCGCAAGCACGGAGGCCACGTAGCGCCTCAGCGCGTGGAACCCGAAGGGCATAACCCCTGCCCTCCTGCACAGGGCCTTTATCCACCGGTTGGCCCTCTGCTCCCCGGTCCAGTTGTTGCCCTTCTCGTCAGGGCAGCAGTACTGGGGGAACAGGTAGGGGCTTGTCCTGTCCCTCCTGTGCTCCCACAGCCACCATAGCGACCCGTAGAGCTCATCGCTCATGGTGAACCATTCATACTCCATGGACCCGTCCCTGGTCTTCCTCGTGCCGAGCCGATACAGCCTTTGTTCAAAGTTGATGTCCTCGATCCAGTTCCAGCAGAGAATTTCCGAGCGCCTCGCGCCGGTGAGGAGGAAACAGTCCAGGAACGCCTTTTCGTCCCTGGAGGCGACGGCCAGGACCTTCAGCACGTCCGCTGTAGGAGGTACATATTGCGGGGAGCGGTCATGGGGCCGTTTCTTGATCCTGGCAGCAGGGTTGGACTCAAGGCCCAGTATTTCCCTGCCCCAGTTGAACATGGCTATGAGGTTCTTCCTGTCTTTGTTGAAGGCGTTGTTCGACACCTGCCTCGCTCTCTCCGCCAGAAAGGTAAGCACCATCTCAGAGGTGATTTCTTGCACCAGGATATCGCCGCCCCACGCTTTGATTAGCCGCCGGGTGAGGAACCTCTTTTCTACATAAGTCTTTGGCCGGAACTGGAGCGCATAGTCCAGGTATTTAATACAGAAGGTCGTCAAGTCCGTGCCTCCTCGCGCCCTCTTCTCGCTCTCTAAGTATCTCTGCCGGGTTTCGTTTTCCCACGCTGCGGCCTCTCTCTTTAGCCTGAAGAGCTTCTGC
>JAFDIC010000579.1 GCA_019308525.1 Deltaproteobacteria bacterium | reverse complement strand
ACCACAATGATGAATACGTGGTTGCCAGAGGCCTCCGCGAGGACGTTGTGAAACTGGATGTTTTCCATGACGGAAACCTCGTTCCTCTCGATTTTCTCTCGTGCCCTGGCGATATTCTTCCTGAGTTCCCCCACCTGGGCTTCGGTGATATTATCCACTACGTGATCCAGGACCACCTTTTCAATCTCTATGCGGGCGACTGTCAGCTCCCCTATGGAAATCCTTTCGAGCTGAAAAGCGTCGAGGAAAAGATTGTTGATGGCGTTGAGGATAGTGTCTTTTATCAGGGGGCCGCCCGTACCCCCCTTTTGGACACTGATGAAACCCGAAAGTTCCAGGATCCGCAATGCCTCACGGACGGTCTGGCGGGATACGTTGAACTGCCTGGCCAGCTCTATTTCAGAGGGGAGGCGATCGCCGGGATTGAGCACACCCTCCAGGATAAGCTCCTTGATACTGGCGGAGACCTCCTCGAAAGTCCGTCTGGTCTTCACCGGGGAAAATAATTCTTTGAGTTCATTCATGGCAAAGGATGTGTCTGACAATCTGACATGAACAATAACCACGTTAGTTTTCCGATGTCAACATAAATCAGATGAACTGCCCCCGGCAAGCTGCGGGGTATCAAGAATTCAGAAGCCAGAATTCAGGAGCCAGAATAGAACAACCATACAAGCGGGGCAATACTAGCTTTGTTCTTCTGGATTCTGTCTCCTGGATACCTCAAAGTCCATGACACATCCTGGGGCGTCATACATGACCGTACGCAGCAAGCTGCGGGGAATCAAACCCAGGGAGGGATCAAATGCCTCTCCCTTGACAGGCGTAGAGCAACTTGCAGAAGGGCCTGGCCCAAGGGAACGGCATCGGCATCTTTGGTCAAGCTCAAGAAAGTAGCCTGCTGGCCCATGGCCCTGACAAAATAGCCCTTGACATCCCTATCAAATTTTCCTAGCAATAGCAATAAAGTCTTAATGTAAGATCTTTAGACTTGCGGCTGAAACTTTCCCTTGCCCCGCCCAAACCAGAACAGTGGAATAATGGGGCAACGCGAAATACTCCATCTCGCGAAGGTATACGTTGTTTCTACCAATTAGTGATTACACTCGCTCTTTTCGCTGGAACTGAGATAGGAATCTTGAAATGAACAATCTCCTCCACGCCCTGAAGAGAAAACGTCTCTCCGAGGACATAACCGACCAGCTCAAGAAGGCCATATACGAGGGCAGTTACAGGCCGGGAGATAGATTGCCCTCGGAAAACGCCCTGGGCAGGATCTTTCAGGTGGGCAGACCGGTAGTGAGGGAGGCACTCAGGGCCCTGGAAAACTCCGGGCTGATATTTGTAAGGCCCGGGGCGGGAGGCGGCGCATTCGTCAAGAAGATAGGGTCCGGTACCCTTTCCCAGGCCCTAGAGGGGATCGTTCGGTTGGACAACATCTCCATGGAAGAACTGACCGAAGCACGCCTGGCGGTTGAAATGGCTATCTTGCCCCTGGCCATGAAAGGCATGACCGGCCAAGGTATCAGATCCCTCGAGGAAAACATCCGGGAAGCCAGAAGGTGTCTTGATGAAGGCATACACGAACCCAAGAACTTGAAGTTTCATATCCTCCTGGCAAGGGCTTCCCGGAATGAACTCCTCATCAAAATCTGTGAAGCCCTCCTGAAAGTGATGGCCAGACTGCTGGAGGCTTATGATTACAGCTATGAGCGCAAGAAGACAATCCTTCGGGAACACGAGGAATTGCTGGCCCTGATCAAAAGCAATGATTTCGAGGGCCTGAAAAGGGCCTTGGAAAAGCATATCAGGGACACAAACAGGCTCTTTGATGAGGGCGGATGAGCCTGTTGACCTGAGATCAAACCAAAACTTCAAATCGGGAAAGGAGGTCAATTGCCTCATATATTTTATCATCATGGGGAGCACCCTTTTCAGCTTTCTGGTCACCATGGAGCAGCTTTCCAACCGAATCCTCGACCTCGTGGTAAGCCTTAACATGGATACCTGGCTCTTCCTGTTGATCGTGAACATAACCATATTCTTCATGGGTTGCTTTTTGGGCCCGGGCGCCATCCTCCTGATGGTGGTCCCAATACTCTACCCCATGTTGGCTGACTTGAATATCAATCCAATTCATTTCGGGATCCTGCTCACCATCAACATGGAGCTGGCTTTCATAACACCGCCCTTTGGCATGAATCTCTTTGTCCTGAGCGCTGTGTGCGATGAACCAATAGT
>JAFDIC010000578.1 GCA_019308525.1 Deltaproteobacteria bacterium | reverse complement strand
CGACCACACCGCCTGCCTTGAGGATCCCGTAATACGAGACAATGAACTCCGGACTGTTCCTAAGGTAGACGATGACCCGATCTCCCTTCCTGACCCCCAGATCTGAAAGGGCGTTGGCCAAACGGCTGGAATAATCATCAAGCTGCTCGTAGGTGAAGTTCCTCCCTTCATGAACGGCCGCGATCTTTTCCCTGTATGCCGAGACCGCATGAGAGAGAATCCCCTGCACAGGGATGTCAGGGTACCTGACGCTCTTCGGGACACCCTCCGGCCAATGCGCCAGCCAGAGAGGGTTTGTTACGGAAAGGCCCATAATCTCCTCCTTTGAAAGAAAAGCTTGACAAATCCCCCCCGGTGAATACCTCTAGGATGGGATTTTTCCATGTCAGTTCTTTTGGCATCAATTCACAAGGATGAATCCATGATGAGCAGAGGGAAGGAACACGTATGAGACTGGACGAATTGATCGCGATACCGGAAAAGGTCGAACCATACAGCCCCGGCGGCCATGTCAGGACGATCAACAGGAGACTCATCGGAGGGGATATGGTTCCGTCTGAAAGGGTCGAGGTGATCTTGGGCGAGCTGGCCCCGGGAGGAGAGGCCCTGTGGCACAGCCATCCGGATTCCGAGCAGATACTATATATCTTGGAAGGAAGTTGCAGGGTCCAGGCCCTCCAAGAAGAGCGCATTCTGGACCCTGGTATGGCCATTCGCTTTCCTGAAGGATTGGAACACCGCGTGGTCGTCACTAGCGAGAGCCCCCTGAGATGCCTGGTTATTTATTCTCCTCCCATCCTTGAGCCCAAGAAATAGTGGGCTGTCTTTTCAGGAGTTTCCATATGTGCAGAGCCAGAAAAACCTATTCCAAGTCCCAGTACTGACTCGGCACTTTCAACCTCGGCCGATTGGCCTGCTTGTATCCCAGGGCATCGTTGGCGATCAAAAGGCGCATGATGTTAGCGGTTCCCTCGCCGATCTGGTATAGCTTGGAGTCCCGATAATACTTCTCCACGGGCATTTCCAGGGAATATCCCATGCCGCCGTGGATCTCCATGGCGTGGCCCGCACACTTGACCGCTGCTTCCCCGGCAAAGTACTTGGCAACGGCGACCTCCCGCGTAAAAGGCAAATCCTGGTCATTTCGCCAGGCAGCCCTCCTAACCAAGAGGCGCGCAGCCTCCACGTAGGAGACCATTTCGGCGATGAGCCCTTTGACCAGCTGAAACCTGCCAATGGGCCGGCCGAACTGGACTCTTTCGTTCGCATATCTGATGGAGGCGTCGAGACATGCCTGGGCAACGCCCACCGCCCCGCTTCCCACACTGATGCGACCTCGGTCCAGCGCCGTCATGGCCACCTTGAACCCGCTTCCCCACTCTCCCAGGAGATTCTCTCTCGGGGCAATGACGTTCTCGAGGAATATCTCTGCAATGGGCGAATTCTCGTCCCCCAGCTTCTCGATCTCCTTGGCCTGCCAGCCCCTCTGGTTAGTTTCGACAACGACCGCACAGATCCCCTTATTTTTCAGGCTCTTGTCAAAAGTTCCATAGACTATGGCGTAATCGGCGATATTCCCGTTGGAGATCCAGGTCTTTGTGCCATTGATCAAGAAGTGGTCACCCTTGTCTTGGATCTTCGTTTCCATAGAAGCGAGGTCTGATCCGGCATTGGGTTCCGAGAAACAGGTGCATCCCAGTTTTTTCCCTTGCACGAGATCCGCAACATATTTTTCCTTTGATCGCTCTGTTCCCCATTCCATGATGGTATAGGGAACGGTCATTGCCTGAAGGTTAAAGGGCGCCCGGAGGCCCGAATCCACGGTGGATATCTTTTCACACACCACAGAATGGGCCAGGAAACCCGCCTGACTCCCCCCGTAGCGGTAGGGAAAGGCACATCCGAAGAGCCCCACCTCCCCCATCTTACCAATCATTTCCCTGATATCGCCGCCTTCTTTCAGCCAAGGAATGACCTCCCTCCTGGCAAACTTTTCCGCCGTGTCGCCCATCATTTTTTGAATGTCATTTAACTCGAAATCCATCTGTATTTAACCCCCGGTGATCATAGGTTTTTTCTGCTGCAATCGAGCATCACTTCAAGCCTGAAATATAAAAGTCTTACAGCATTCATAAAGTGGTGACGATGCCAACTTGATGTTGCGCCATTCATACGCCACAATGTATCCTTAGTGGGTTGATGGTGCCTGAAGTACATACCTTCCCTAACAATATACGGAAT
>JAFDIC010000577.1 GCA_019308525.1 Deltaproteobacteria bacterium | reverse complement strand
GGAGGCTGTGAGCGCCTCCCGGACGGCAACACGCTAATATGCGAAGGTCAGAGCGGTCGCATTTTTGAGGTGACGAAGGACGGCAGAGTGTGCTGGGAATGGATCAGTCCATTCGTTTTGCCTTTCAAAAATGTTTACTGCTCCATGTTGTTCAGGGCACATCGATATTATGCAGATGGTCCAGAACTGTCTGGCAGGAAGTTGGACCCTGAGCGATATGAAGACCTCAACAAAAAACTCGGGTTGAAATGATAGGGGAACCGGGCCCCGGTGTTATCATGGCCGGTATTTGGGGAGGATCTCTTGATGGAAGCGTATCATGGATATGTTGGGAAGCTGCTAAGAGTAGACTTGACGAGCCAAACAATTGAAATAGAACCACTAAACAAGGAGTGGGCTCACAAATATATGGGAGGTTCAGGTTTGGCCACGCGATATCTCTATGAGGCGATCACGCCTACAACGTCGCCCCATGATCCAGAAAACCCAGTGGTTTTTATGACCGGCCCCGTGTGCGGGACGACCTTCATTACCTCGGGGAGACACCATTTGGTATCACTGTCTCCTGTTACAGGAATATACGGTGAATCAGACGTGGGTGGAGCCTGGGGAGGGGAACTCAAGAAAGCAGGTTTCGATGGTATCATCCTCCAGGGAAAGGCGTCAAGACCGGTATATCTATGGGTAAAGGATGGTAATGCCATGCTTCGATCAGCTGAAGAAATCTGGGAGATGGATTCCTATGAGATCGAAGACGCGCTTAAGGCAGAGACGGATCCCAAGGCAAGCATTGCGTGCATAGGAACAGGGGCTGTAAGGGGAGCGCTCATTGCTGGTGTCATCCATGAAGGGCATCATGCCAGGGCAGCAGGCAGATGCGGGATAGGGAGTGTTTTGGCTGAAAAGAAGGTCAAGGCGGTGGTAGTAAGGGGGACTGGGAAGGTGGGCATTGCTGATAGAGAGGGGTTAAGCGAATTAGTCAAGAAGTATTCACCAGTTGTGGCTGATCGGCTGAAGGATATGAGACGATACGGAACAGCGAGGATGGTCCAGGCCGCCGAGCATATAGGGTCTTCTCCTTTACAGAACTGGAAATACCCCTATCGCTGGGAGCGAGGGGCAGCAAGACTTTCAGGACCGGCGCTCGTAGAGAAGGGAATTATCTTAAGACCCTATTTTTGCCGAGGTTGCGTCATCGGGTGTGGAAATACTGTCCGGGTCAAGGAAGGTCCCTATCAGACGAGCGAGGGGGGTGGACCGGAATATGAAACTCTGAATATGCTTGGAAGCAACTGCCTGGTGGATAACCTCGAAGCGGTGTGCCTAGCCAACGAACTGTGCAACGGTATGGGATAGACACTATCGAGACAGGGGCATTAATTCTGTCGCTTCCATCCATGGGAATGGCTGAGGTCAAGGTCATGAAACTGGGCCTTGCAAGCCCGCCCAAGGATTGGGCTTACAATTACACACCCCACACGGTTTTTAAGGAAATAGTCGAATCAGAAACTCATGGCCAGGTCAAGGTCGAGATTTATCCAAGCAACCAGCTTGGAGGAGCCAAAGTACTCATCGGATCGGTGAGAAAAGGTGTTGTTCAGGCTGCGTGTCCGTCCACTGGGAAACTGGAACCGCACTTTTCAAAGGTCAACCTCCTGTACCTTCCCTACCTGTTCAGAAATGAGATGGTGGCGTGGAAAGTACTCGATGGCCCCTTTGGAAGACAATGGGGAGAGGCGTTAAGAAAAGAAACCGGCCTCAGGCTGCTGACCTTCGGCGAAAATGGCGGGTTTACCAATTTCGTCACCAGGGGGAAAAGGGTGCGCTCACCCGAGGATCTGAAGGGCTTGAAGATCCGAACTGAAGACGTCCCTGCAATGATGAAACTGGTAAAAGCCCTTGGGGCGAATCCCGTGGCAATAGATTGGCCTGAGATGTATACTTCTTTGCAGACAGGTGTAGTGGACGGTTTTGAGGAGAATGTTGTCACCCTGTTTGATTTTAATCTCCAGGAAGTCACCCGATACATGGTGATGGATCGCCATATGTATGCTTCTCTGGCTTTTTTTGTCAACGACAAGTGGTTCCGTTCGCTCGCCCCCGATCAACAGCGGGTTCTTATGCAAGCAGCAAAAGTGGAGGCAATGATCAACCGCTCGATCTGCCGGGCAAAGGAGATAATGCTCTTGGAGAGGGCAAGGAAGGCTAAATTAGAAATCTATTATCCAACGGATCAGGAATTT
>JAFDIC010000576.1 GCA_019308525.1 Deltaproteobacteria bacterium | reverse complement strand
TTTTCCTTCGAGTACTATTAAGATAACCCGTGTCTGGGCCACGGCAAATATTGGGGGCTCAGATTATCTGTTTGACCCTGCTTTCAAAGAGTATGAATATACCGGCGGTATCAATTTATCCCAAGCAATGGGATATAGTCAAGCAAGCTTCCTTGCCTCAGCAAGAGCCGGCGCAACGATTGGAGCCGACTATGTCAAGAATATGGATGAGGCAAATATCAGGTCAAACCTTGAAAACTACAGCACAAACCTTGTGACCGAAATCAGGGATAACCACCCCAACGCCAGTGTGCGCGAAATTGTTGGCGGTCGCAAGATTGTCTATGAGAAGCTCGAAGAATACCCCACCACCCTTCCTTATGCTATACAGACAGAAAATCAAACCGAATGTACAGGGATTCCTGACAACTATCGACTTAAATTACGCGTACAACATGAAGGTATCGACTACACGTTTGCCAGTTATCAGATTGCGGGGAAAAGGGTCTCCATATTTTATACCGGTGCCAACAACGCCCCTGAGCCTAAAGTGGATGGCGAACTTATCGCCACGGGAAATTCAACGACACCCGGCACAAGTTATGACCTGACCATCTCAATGGATCATCCCTATGCGGCACATGGGGGAACATACTGTGATGAACCCGGAACAACATTTAAATTGAAAAGCGGCTCTTCGTATATCATTGCCTCTGATTTTGAAGGTGTTTCAAAAGATCTAATCAGGGATCGCAACAGTATCCTGACAGAAAACAGGCATTCAGGAGAGCCGGAGCAATCTGATGCGGTCTTGGGCGAGGCCCTGTGTGTTATGGGGCTTACATGGCTTCATGTATGGAAGCTTTCAGAGGTCCTTATGGCCCAACTGGCACAGGTAGCCTATGTCCACCACCATTCGGTAGGTGTGATGGCACAGGAGGAAGGCTATTATATCGATGTAAAGGTCAGCATAGTCAGTGAGACCACTATCCAGGGCAATGAGGAAGATGGTTGGGCCTGGTTTCGTGATATCGCGGGTCTGGGAAGCGCATTTGAACATGGAATACGTGAGCAATTGCAGGGCAAGGACAGAATAGAAGGTGGATACAACCCATATTTTTCACGCATATGTGAGCTATTTCACACAAAATGTGTGATCTATTTCATTGATTCTTTCTTCAATTCCTGTTATTTTTTTACATACGGGGCGATTGGATAAGAACTTTTTCGAGTGGCCACAGCCCTTGAGGGGGGCGAAATATGGGCTGCATCTGCCCCGGGCTGCAGCCTGGTTTCACTCTCATTGCTGGCCTCGACCCACCGGAACCACTTTTGATTCCCAGCGCGCGCTCGAATGCTCCCGGGGACTAAACAGTCCAAGCTGCCAGTGCACAATTCCTCTGGGTTTATTGACTACAGCTAAGGAAAATTTCCCCTTAATACCATCGAAGGGAGAAACTTAGTTCACAGAGGAGGGTGTCATGAAAGAAAAATGGGCGTTTTTGCCATTGTTTCTTTTTGCCTTATTGTCCTTGGCACGTACGGGGCATGCATCAGATTATCAGCCACTTGTTACAGACGTCACTCCCGTATCTTTTTCTGTTGCGTGGGTCTCAGGAGTCGATTCAACGGGCTCAATTAATGTCTTCCTGGACCGGGATGGCATAAATCAGGCATCTGACCTCTCACTTTATTTTCAGCCTGTCTTAGGCGTAGATAACAATGTCGGAATCCTTGCCGCCACGAAGGGTGTTCTCAAAGTGCGTGTTTCCGGTCTTTCCCCTCGTACTTCCTATTACTTCCAGACTGTTACCGAGCTAAAAGATACCGGGGAGAGAATTCTTTATCCAGCCGCGCCACCTTACCTGGAGGTCAAGACACAAGACATGGTGGTTAGGAGGCGGGGATCTGTTCCCTTTTCAAACGACTTGATAGCCATGGAAGCGTACCGGCCCGGCACGATTTTCCCATTTGAGGAAGGGTTAGTGGTGGTGTCGGTGGAGGGTGCGGCATACCCTGTGAGCGCCTTTATTGGTGATGGCATACCTGCCCCATGGGCACTCCTGGATCTTAATAATCTGTTTAAGTATGAAGAATCTCGGACCCTGTCGCTCAGTGGAGGGAAAATCTTATCTACCAAGTTCTTGGCCCCCGGCGGCATGTACCAGGGAAATGTTTTCAGAGTCTACAATTCGAGCCATCTGGGTGATATCAAGGAGCATCTTCCGATTTACGGGGACTTTGTCGGACGCTATGGAGTGGACAT
>JAFDIC010000074.1 GCA_019308525.1 Deltaproteobacteria bacterium | reverse complement strand
TTTCTATTGCGATAATTGTCTCCTTGATGATCTAGTTATTCTCAAATTCTTTGGAGATAACCCTTACTCTAGGTATTTTTTTCTTCTCTTGCATAACAGCTGGTTGCCTGTATGGCCTATTTTTGGAATATCAAGTAAAAAGAAGAGGAGGGAAAAAAAGGAGGTAGAGTGGATTACAGGGACGTAGATTCATAATTAAGTAAGTCGATCCTAGGTTTTGCCACAAGCAACGGGTTTGGAGTTCCATATGCCAGGATCTGTAAGACTTGACGCCCCGGGTGTCCTACACCACATAATGATGCGCGGCATTGACGGTATCAGGATCTTTTGCGACAACAATGACTCCTAATGACATGTCAGTGACTGGCGGAATTATTGCCTGCCACCAGCACTTCCTGTTATGCACGGGCTTTTCTCCCAAACCATGCACGTTTTCTCTTCAGATCTGGAGATGAGGGCTTGCCTGCCCTGATGAGAAGGCTCTTGACGGGTTACGCGTGAGGATTAACCACAGACATGAGCGTAAAGGACATGTTTTTCAGAACCGCTACAAACCTATCATCTGCCAAGAGGATCCTTATCTCTTGGAATTGGTCCGATACATGAGCCGGAGCAGAGATGGCCAACTTCTTGAAAATGAGCCAACCCTGTGTTGCCCATCCCATAAGGAGAAGGTATTTACAACAAGATGTAAAGGGTCAAGATACTTGTGGCATGGTTACTGAATTATGAATCAACGTCCCCGGGTTCTTCACTCGTTCCTCAACTCGGAACTAATCCTTATTTTGTTATGCGAGCCTTTCGACTTTCTAACCATTTTTTGAAGGATTCCTGACTTTCCCCAGAAGGTTTACCAGCCAATAAACCTTCAACACCGATGTCTTCATCAAGGTCCGGCCAATGTATTCCTTCGCCTCGGCCAATCAATCTCCAGTTATTACGTTCGTCATCAGACCCATGGACTAAGCGGGGATACCATTCAACCGGAACCGATATGGTTCGACCATCCGATAGGTCGACACTCAAAGTGTCATCGGTGACGGAAACATTAAGAGCATGAGGTACGGCTATTTCAATGGCTGAAATTCGCTTCGACTAAATCCTCCGCTTCTTCTAAGTCTTACCGGATCAAGCCAGAATTTTGCAACCTTATCATCACGTTCAACATGTACGTGCAGAGGTTCGTCTCGATCGCTGGCATAAAAGAAAAACCGATATGGCCCAATTCTCATTACCGTTGGCATTGGTTAATCTTCCATTAATATCTATCGCATAATCGCGACGCTAACCCGCGAGCATCGCAGGAGACGCAGAATGCTTGCACCCGGAAGCTCCGAGAAGCGCAGTCGGGTCAAGTGCCTTGTTCTGACGCGCTTGCGCGGCGAGAACAAATTATTGTATGGTTTCCGGATATTTGCGATATTAAGTCATCATAAGCATATTTGAATTAGATTGACAAGGAATATTTTTCTGTGATAGGGGTTTTTCTAACTAGATATCATGCGAATCTTAATGCTATACAGCAAAGGACAATATGCTCAAGATTCCAACCAGTATTCAATTGCAATATCAATCCTTTCTTAAAAAGAAGGGGATCCCCCACAGATACCAGCAACATTACCTAAAGTGGTTACGGTATTATCTGGATTTTTGCTACAAATATCAACTTGACAGACTGAGTAATAGAAGTCTGGGGCCATTTCTCCGGAAACTGGCCGAGAAGAAGCAGATGGTTGAGCAGCAGCAACAGGCCCGCAAGGCTATCGGATTTTTCCATGAGCTAATGACCACGCCCGGCATGCGGAAACCCTGAGGGAAACGCCCATTGGAACAATCGAATAGTGTTCAGACTGCAAAGGCCGCTGTCCAGGGCCGGGGCCTTGCCGCTTCACCTCCCCGGCCACCATCTTCATCTGGAGGTCCCACAAAGACCGTGGAGGCGAATGAACCAAAAATACCTCCTTTTCAGGACCCGGATACAGGCAAAGCTCGTCCGGGGATGGATCTACGGACCCTCCGGAAAAGGATTACCCTTTGCCCACTGAAGAAACCGGGAGCCGGGCAGGTGAAAAACGGCGGTTGAAACATACCGGAGCGGACTGGCGAAAGATCTATGATGAGCTTGAGACGGCCGTCAGGGTTAGGCACTATTCACCCAAGACCTTAAAGGCATACAGGAACTGGACCAGGCAGTTCCAGGCCTTTACAAGAAGCAAGGATCCAGTCTTAGTAGGCGTTGATGATGTCAAAAAGTTTCTCAGCCACCTGGCAATAGAAAGGGAGGTTTCCGCTTCAAGCCAAAACCAGGCATTCAACGCGCTATTGTTTCTGTTCCGCCATGTGTTTGGAAAGGATTTCGGCCAAGTTGAGGGCGTTGTCAGGGCGAAACGCAAGCCCTGTATCCCGGTTGTTCTTTCAAGGGAAGAAATCGACAGAATCATCAGTTCCATGCACCACCCCTACGACCTTATTGCCAAATTGCTGTATGGTTGTGGTCTTCGTCTTTCCGAATGCCTCAATTTGCGGGTTAACAATTTCGACTTTGATGCCGGGATTCTGACCATTCACGACGGCAAGGGGCAAAAGGATCGAACGGTTCCCCTCCCTGTGTCTCTGGTTCCGGATTTGAAAAAGCAGCTTGAAGGGGTGACCAATCAACACCAAAAAGACGTGGAAGCGGGTTATGATGGCGTGTTTCTCTACGGCCAACTGGAGAAAAAATACAAGAACGCCGCCAAGGAGCTGGCCTGGCAATGGTTCTTTCCAGCAAAGACCCTGACTTTTGTTCCAGGTGTGAAAGAATACCGACGCTATCATATCCATGAATCGCGTTTTCAGAGGTGGATGCGCAGGGCCGTCAGGAAAGCGAGGATCCCCAAGCGTGCTTCTGCCCATACACTTCGCCACAGTTTCGCCAGCCATCTTTTGCAGGCCAACTATGCTATTCAGACTATACAGGAATTATTGGACCACAGTGATGTCAGGACTACCATGATCTATACACACACCATCCAAAGCCTGACCAAGAAGGATCCCAAAAGCCCGTTGGATTTCTGATGTGCGAGCATCATGCCGTCTTTGTACATTTTTGGGGGTTGAGTGTGGGCTCCCCATCTTCACAACTTCACGAATCACTTCAGGCACAGCACTTGACCGATTTCAACGCTTCATCGCAGGAACTGAATGTATGCTGGTGATGGCAGCGGTCTTGTTCGGGGTTGAAGGCACATGGACTGGGTGACATTGAGAATCTCTTGACGCAACTGCAACCAAAGGTTTGTGGCTGTTGCACGCACCGATCCTTGGCAACTGAAAGTGGGCCCCATGAATATTCGCAACTACAAGTTGCTCCTACAGAGGAATATCACCACTGGAGATCGGTCCCGCAAAATCGATTGGCCTCAAGCGTGTAGAAAGGGGCACCTAGGTTCCAAAGCAACTTACGTGCACCTTTTCACCTCATCCGGCTCTTCGGAACCGGCCAGGCGATCCCCAGCGGAGATGGTCACTCCCAGAAACCGGGCTACCTCTGCACCACTTTATCCCATCTTCTTAGTTGCTTCGAAACCTACGCCCCCCTTTCTATTTTTCTGGGGACAGGAAGCCGGCCTTTAGGAATTCCCTGTTGAACCTGGCAATACTCGTAATGGATATCCCCTTTGGACAAACATTCTCGCACTCCCGTTCATTGCTGCAATTACCAAAACCCAGTTCATCCATTTTCTTCAACATGGATAGGGCCCTTTTGGCCGCCTCAGGCCTCCCCTGGGGTAAAAGGGCAAGATGGGAAACCTTTGCCCCGGTAAAGAGCATCGCGGAGGCATTGGGACATGCAGCCACGCAGGCTCCACACCCAATGCAGGCAGCGGCATCCATTGCCATCTCGGCCACATCCTGGGGAACGGGAATCGAGTTTGCCTCAGGAGCCCCGCCCGGGTTCACCGAGATGTATCCGCCTGCTTGAATAATCTTGTCAAAGGGGCTTCTATCGACCACCAGATCCTTCACGACCCTGAAGGCTCGTGCCCGAAAGGGTTCAATTACCAGCGTATCCCCGTCCCTGAAATGCCGCATGTGCAACTGGCACAAAGTCGTCTCTTTTTCCGGGCCGTGGGCAATACCGTTCACGACCGCACCGCACATTCCGCATATGCCCTCTCTGCAGTCGTGATCAAAGGCGATGGGCTCCTTCCCTTCCAGGATAAGTTGTTCGTTCACTACATCGAGCATTTCCAGGAAAGACATGTCCGTTGAGATGTCCCTGGCATCGTATGTCTCTAAATGTCCCCTGTCATTGGGTCCCTTCTGGCGCCAAACTTTCAAGGTAAGGTTGATGGTGTCTGTCACTTGTAACTCCTCTCGGTAAGTTCCACGTGCTCGAATGTAAGGGGCTCCCTCACTTCCGTTGGTGGCACACCCTCTCCTCCATATGCCCATGCGCTTACATAACAACAGGCATCATCATTCCTCTTGGCCCCGAGATCCTCGGTCTGGTAGGCTACATTAAAGTGGCAACCGCAGGACTCCTCCCTGCTCAATGCATCCTCCACGAGTAATTGCGCAAACTCAAGAAAGTCGGCCACGCGAATGGCCTTCTCAAGCCCTTGGTTGAAATCTCCCGAGGAGCCCGGCACTTTGACGTCTTCCCAGAATGCCCCCCTGAGCTCGGGGATAAGCTGCTTCGCCTTCAACATGTCAGGCTCGTTCCTTGCCATACCACAATATTCCCACATGATCTTCCCCAGCTCCCTGTGGAAATAGTCCACGGTCCTGGTCCCATTTACTGAAAGCAGCTTCTCAACTTGCTCCCTGACCGCTCTTATGCACTCCTGAAAGGCAGGATGGCCCGCTGCAACGTCAGGCAACCGGGTCCCTGCGAAATATCCTCCAAGGGTATAGGGGATGATGAAATACCCGTCCGCAAGCCCCTGCATGAGAGCACTGGCCCCCAGGCGATTCGCCCCGTGATCCGAGAAGTTGGCCTCACCCAGAACAAACAGTCCCGGCACAGTGCTCATCAAGTTGTAATCCACCCACAGGCCTCCCATGACATAGTGTACCGCCGGGTATATCATCATGGGGACCTCGTAAGGATTCTGTCCTGTTATTCTCTCGTACATCTGAAAGAGATTCCCGTACCTTTGCCTGATTGCCTCCACGCCCTCCCTCTCTATGGCGTCCCCCAGGTCCAGGTACACGGCATACCCCGTCGGACCCACGCCCCTGCCCTCATCGCACACCTCTTTTGCGCTCCTGGAGGCCAGGTCCCTCGGCACGAGATTGCCGAAACTGGGGTATTTCCTCTCCAGGTAATAATCCCGTTCAGTCTCCGGTATCTCATTGGGGGGGCGTTTGTCTCCCGGTTTCTTGGGAACCCAGACCCTCCCGTCATTCCTCAAGCTTTCGCTCATGAGTGTCAATTTTGACTGGTAACTCCCATGCACCGGGATGCAGGTGGGATGTATTTGCACGAAGGAGGGATTTGCAAAATAAGCCCCCTTCTTATAAGCCCTCCAGATAGCGCTGACGTTTGAGCTCATCCCGTTCGTGGAGAGGTAGTAGACATTACCATACCCTCCTGTCGCAAGAACAACCGCGTGCGCGGCATGGCCCTCAAGTTCCCCGGTAATGAGATTACGGACCACGATTCCACGGGCCTGATCGTTCACCAGCACGAGGTCCAGCATCTCCCTGCGGGGGAACACCTCAACCTTGCCGGCACTCACCTGGCGCATCAGGGCCGTGTAGGCTCCAAGGAGGAGCTGCTGCCCTGTCTGACCCCTGGCATAAAAGGTCCGGGATACCTGGGCACCGCCGAATGACCTGTTGGCCAAAAGCCCCCCGTATTCCCTTGCAAAGGGGACCCCCTGGGCAACACACTGATCAATGATGTTATTGCTTATCTGGGCCAGCCTGTACACATTGGCTTCCCTGGAGCGGAAATCGCCTCCCTTTATGGTGTCATAGAAAAGCCGCCAAATACTGTCGCCATCCCCCTGATAGTTCTTGGCCGCGTTGATTCCCCCCTGCGCGGCAATACTGTGGGCCCTCCGGGGGCTGTCCTGGATACAGAATATCTTTACATTGTACCCCAGCCCGGCCAGAGTGGCTCCAGCAGAGGCACCCGCCAAACCTGTCCCCACTACTATGACATCAAACTTCCTCCTGTTTGCCGGGCTGACGAGTTTCAGTTCGAAACGATGGCAGTCCCACTTCGTTTCCAAGGGACCTGCTGGAACTTTCGGGTCCAGTTTCATGCCTAATCTCCCCAGGTGTTCCATAGAATGAAAAGGGGGATGGAGCTGAATCCAACGGCCAACACTATGCTCAATATCAAGCTCCCACCCCTGATGATCGGCGTATACTTGGGATGCTCTGCACCAATGCTCTGGAAGGCGCTCCAAAAACCATGCCTTATGTGGAGACCTGCAACGATCATGGAGAATACGTAAAAAGCTACATACGCCGGGCTGTCAAAGGCGCCGGCGACCAGTTGATAGAGAGTCCTCTCTTCTCTCTGCGCAAAGTGGAAGGTAAGCAGGTGAAAGGTCACGAAGAAGAGGAGATACAAACCGGTATAGGGCATCAACCTGGAACTCCAGGTTCGTCCACCCGCGTTTTTCTTCAACATGTATCTGGTAGGTCTTGCCCTGAGGTTTTCAAAGTACAGAATGGCTGCGAAGGTAATATGGAATAGGGCCAGCACAAGCAACCCGATTTCAATCGCGTTTATTATGAGTCCGAAGGAGTGGAGGCGCTCCGAATAGGCATTGAATATATCGCCTCCCCTGAAGATCATAAGGTTGCCTATGAAATGTATGATGAGGAAGATGCAAAAGACGAACCCGGTACACGCCATGATCATCTTTTTGCCAATCGATGTCCAACAGAGGGAAAACAGCCAATTCATTTTCTCCTCCCACTTGCTTCAAACTTCCTTGAGGCCTTTCTCACACCGGAATTCATAGTACATAGCAAAAATCACCGTCCTGGACAACACCCCAACAACATTTTTTCGTAAGATTTCTTGATATAGATCCTTGGGTCACTGAGGGCTGGGCACAACGCCACTGGGGAGTGCTTCCACGAGAATCCTATGAGGAAGGATGAAATTCCGATTCCAAGAAATCGCCCCTTTCCTCCCCGCCTGGATAGCCGCCCTCCTCCCTTCCCCCGCCTCGGGGAAAGGGAAAAGAAATGCCCGCACAGGATTTAGATCCCCTGGTTCATTACCCTCTTGTGGAAAACCCTGTGCTGATTCTGCCCTGATCATTATAACAACTTGATATAATGCTGCTTTTTCAAAGAGCCCCTTACAGGGGTGATCACAAACCTTTTGCAATAGCCTTGGGGATGTGCTAAGAAATGAAAATACCAGCCAGGAGTGTTTCAATCCTCCATTCCCCGCAGCTTGTCGAATACAGGGTGGATGGGGCTTGAGCCGACCAGCATGAAGAAAGGCAACAGGTGGGAAGATCATTTTGCGCGCCGGGCAAAGCAGGAGAAATGGCTTGCCAGGTCGGTCTACAAGCTCCAGGAGATTGACAGGAGGTTCGGGGTGGTGAGAAAGGGTGACAGGGTCCTCGATCTCGGATGCTATCCAGGTTCCTGGTCCCAGTACCTCTTGAAGGCCGTAGGAGGTCAGGGAGAAGTCGTAGGCTTTGACTTGCTTGAGCCTGTACATCTAAAGGCCCCCAACTTCAAATTTGTCAAGGCAGACGTCCTCAGAATCGATATGGACTGGCTGGCAAAACATGTAGGTCCCCGCGATTGCGTTTTGAGCGACCTTGCGCCCAAGACCACGGGGGTTCGGATATCCGACTCGGCCCGGTCCCTGGAACTGGCACAAAGGGCCCTTGGGATTGCCCTTGCACTCTTGAAGGGAGGCGGCAATTTCCTGTGCAAGGTGTTCGAGGGGGAAGGCCTGAAGGAGTTCAGGGATTCCCTTGCAGGGCATTTTGGAGACGCAAGAGCTGTAAGGCCGGCCGCTGTCAGGAAAGGGAGCAGGGAAATATACCTGCTTGGCTTGAGGTTCACGGGTGAGTAAACGCTTCATGCCTGGCGCGGGAGTGGCGAAATTGTCTTCTAAACTGCAAGGTATTCGCCATCTATCCTTCACTGGATCAAGGTATGATAACGAATAAGTGAACAATTAGAACCTACTTTAAAGGGCTGATGCTTTCGGAAAAACCCCAGACCTGCCTGCGGCAGGCAGGTGCAAGGCGCGCAAATCTTTAGGAATGAGGCGTACATAGAAATACGTCGCAATGACTAAAGATGCAGCGCAACGCCGCAGACGGGGTTTTTACGGAAGCATCAAATTGATTCTTCTGCTGAGGAGGTACCTTAATGTCAGGTCATTCGAAATGGGCCAGTATCAGGCACAAGAAGGGCGCACTGGATGCCAAGAGGGGGAAGATATTCTCCAGGCTCAACAAGGAAATCACCGTTGCCGCACGCCTCGGCGGAGGTGACGCTTCGGGCAATCCACGTTTGCGTGCCGCTATCCAGGCGGCCAAGGCCCAGAACATGCCGAAGGAAAACATTGAGAGGGCTATCAAGAAGGGAACAGGGGAGCTGGAAGGAACGGCTTATGAAGAAGTCAATTATGAGGGTTACGGTCCTGGGGGGGTAGCCATGCTCATTGATTGCCTGACGGATAACAAGAACCGGACCGTTGCCGATATCAAACACATCTTTGACCGTCACGGCGGGAACCTTGGTGAACCGGGTTGCGTGGCATGGATGTTCCACAAAAAGGGTTTGATAGTCGTGGACAAGGACAAGGTGGACGAGGAAAAGCTTCTTGAGACAGCCCTCGAGGCCGGGGCCGAGGATGTCAGGGAAGGGAGGTCAGAGTTCGAAGTCCTGACCGACCCCGGGGATTTTGAGACCGTCAAGAAGGCCTTTGATGACCATGGCATTGTGTACAGCCTGGCTGAAATAAGCATGATTCCCCAGACTACGGTCAAGGTGGAAGGCAAGCAGGCTACTCAGATGCTGAACCTCCTGGAGGCCTTGGAGGATAACGACGATGTGAGTCACGTGTATGCCAACTTCGATATCCCCGATGAGGTAATGGAGGCCATGAGCTGATGATAGTGCTCGGGGTCGATCCCGGCTCCGTCGTGACCGGGTATGGCCTTGTTGAGAAAAAGGGCAATAAAATGACGTGCATTCATTCGAATGCAATAAACCTGCCCCGTGACCTCCCCTTTTTTCAAAGGATACATAATATCTACCAAACCATGGTCGATGTGATGACCCGTTTTTCTCCCAGGGAAATGGCCATAGAGGATATGTTCTTTGCCAAGAACGTTAAGAGCGCCCTAAAGATCGGTCATGCCAGGGGGGCCGTGCTGATTGCGGCGACCCAGTGCGACCTGAAGATATTCGAGTACAGCCCCCTCGAGATAAAGAAAGCAGTAGTTGGTTACGGACGGGCGACAAAGGAGCAGGTGCGCAGCATGGTCCAGGTCATCCTGAAGCTCGATCACCAGCCAGGTCTTGATACGGCCGATGCCCTGGCCGCCGCCATATGCCATCTGAACTGGACAAGTTTCGGGCATCAACATCGGTAGATCCAGCATGTCATAATAGAGGAGCCCCCGATCATGATCGCAAGACTAGATGGGACAATCGTAGAAAAATCCGCTCAGTCGGTCATTATAGATAACTCGGGCATCGGCTACGAAGTCATTGTACCCTTTTCCACATTTTATGCCTTGCCTGATCAGAATCAAGATGTGAGCCTGCATATCTACACCCATGTCAGGGAGGATGCCATTCTCCTTTTCGGTTTTAAGACACTGCTCGAAAAAGAGATCTTCATGATGCTCAAATCCGTGGCGGGTATCGGCCCAAAGCTGGCCATTAATATTCTCTCAGGCATAGGGCCCCAGGAACTACTTGAAGCCATGGCAGGAGGCGATGCCCTGCGGCTGCAATCCATCCCGGGGGTAGGAAAAAAGACCGCAGAGCGTATCGCCCTGGAGCTGAGAGAGAAGGCGCACTCCCTCTTGGGTGGAGAGAGAGCCGAGCCGAGCCAGTTTTTTGCGGGTGAAGAGAAAAGGGTACTTGACGATGCCGTGTCGGCTCTTTTAAACTTGGGCTATTCATCCAAGGCGGCAAGAGGCGCTGTGGAAAAGGCCTCTGCAAAAACAAGAAGTACCGAGCTTGGGGCATTGATAAAAGAGGCATTGAGGTTGCTTGCCTGAGCAGGTAATGTGTTCCCATGGAGAGTAGAATCATAGACCCACAACCACAACCGGAGGAGAGCGGAGCGGATGTAAGCCTCAGACCCAAGAGCCTGGATGAATATGAGGGTCAACAGGATCTCAAGAGAAATCTCAAGGTCTTCATTGAAGCCGCAAAGGCCCGTTCAGAGGCCCTGGATCACGTCCTGTTCCATGGCAATCCAGGACTGGGCAAGACATCCCTGGCACATATCATTGCCAATGAACTGGGTGTGAATATCATCAGCACCTCTGGGCCCGTGATCGAGAGGCCGGGAGACCTGGCTGCCATCCTTACCAGCCTCCAACCCAGGGATGTCCTCTTTATCGATGAGGTTCACCGCCTCAATCACGTGGTGGAAGAGATTCTCTATCCTGCCATGGAAGACTACCAGCTCGATATCATCATCGGCCAGGGGCCTTCTGCCAGGACCATGAAAATTCCCCTTCCCCCTTTTACCCTTGTGGGAGCCACAACAAGGACCGGTCTGTTAACCCCCCCGCTCCGGGAACGGTTCGGTGTGGTGCTCAGGGTCGATTTCTATAAACCCGAGGACCTGAAAAAGATCCTCCTTCGTTCCGCCAATTTACTGGGAATCCCCATCCACGAAGAAGGGGCCCATGAGATTGCCAGGCGCTCCAGGGGCACTCCCAGGGTCGCCAACAGGATACTCAGGAGAGTGAGGGATTACGCCCAGATAGAAGCAGACGGAATTATCACAAGGGAGGTGGCCAGAAAGGCCCTTGACATGCTCGACGTGGATGACAGGGGCCTGGACAAGATGGACCGCCACATAATGCTCACAATAATTGAAAAATTCAATGGCGGCCCCATCGGGTTGGATACCCTTTCTGCCGCTGTAAGCGAGGAAAAGGACACCCTTGAAGACGTCTATGAACCCTACCTTATTCAGTTGGGATACATAAAGAGGACACCACGGGGAAGGGTTGCGACAAAACTGGCCTACAAGCATTTTTCCATTGAGATGGAGGAAGGGCATGTGCAAAAAAAACTCTTCTAGGTTTGGTGGCTTGGCAAAAAGCCCGCCTCCCCGCGGGAGGGGATCCAGCGGGCTGTGTTGCTCTGCATCTGGAACTTTTCCGAAGGCATCAACCGTCTTGAGGTCTTTGCCGAGCTATCAGATTTCTGGTAGGTCGTAAGGGAGGGAGTAGCCATTTCAGATTTCTCACAAAACCGGACTCAAATAACCACCTTCCATATCCTCAAGCAGGACAGGAAACACCTGAGGAACCAGCTGCGGCTCCATTCAAGGTGGAAGAAAACCGTCCTCATAATACCCTTGCTCGCCAGTGAATACACGGACCCCAATAATCTGCCCGTATTTGAGAATATTCTCAAGCAACTGAGGGATACCCCCTATCTCTCACAGATAATACTCGGGCTGGACAAGGCCTCTGAACAGGACGCCATGTTGCTGAGGGATCTGATACAGAGATACGGACTCAAGAACACCCTCATCCAGTGGAACGACGGCCCTGGTTTTAGCAGCATATACGAGCGCTTTAGCTCCGCGGGATTCAACATTAAGGAGCCTGGCAAAGGAAAGAACATGTTCCTGAGCTTCGGTATTGCAATAGCCCTCGGCGCAGAGTCTATTGCTTTGCTAGACGCCGATATAAAGACATTCAAAAGGGTCCAGCTGGATCGACTGCTCTATCCCGTGGTGGTCTTGAATTACGATTTTGCAAAGGCCTATTATGCGCGGATCAAGGAGAGGGAGATGTATGGCAGGGTCAAGCGGCTCCTCCTTGATCCCCTCCTCGTGGCCCTCAAGAGGAAATTTACCGAGAGCAAGGCGGAAAAGATGCTTCGGCTCATAGATTTCCTCCTGGGTTTCAACTACCAGCTCTCCGGAGAAGTTGTATTCCACGCTGATCTACTGAAGAAGATGAGGTTTGCAACAAACTGGGGCGTTGAAATATTTACCTTGATTGAAGTGTACAGAAAGGCCTCATCCTGTGCTCAGGTGATGTTTACTGAAGACCCCTTTGACCACAAACACCAGGAAACTTCTCCAGGTGATACGAGCAAGGGCCTGAATCGAATGGCGGTTGATATTGTGACCACCTTGATGAACGCGCTGGTCATAGAGGAAGGGGTGGATATCGCTGAGACCTTTTTCAGGGACCTTGCGATCACTTATCAGGCCATAGCCGAAGAATTCATAAAGAAATACTCTGACGATGCCAGTTTCAACAACCTTCGATACAACAGGGATCACGAGGAGCATCTCGTCAGGGATATCTTCAGGGATTCCATCCTCATTGCGGGGGATATGCTCACATCTCCTTACAAGCTCACGGAAAGGTTCCTCAGGTTTGTCAACACCTATCCCGAGTTCAAACCCTTCCTGGCGGACGGACTCGCGGACGCTATCATTTCAGTGGAAGGCAAGACACAACAGAGTGTCTTTCAGACTCCCCAGACTGTCTCATGGGAGCGCGTTTCCAACAAATTACCCGGAATCTTCTATGACCTGATCGAAGTGGTGGAAAGTGAAAAAAGAAGATTTGCCTGAGGAAGAGGGCCCGGCAACGGGTGATTACAAAAAATCCCCTTTTGTGGTAATATTTACGGACCTGGATGGAACTTTGCTTGATCATGACACCTACGGGTGGGAAGGAGCAAGACCCGCGCTCGAAGTCTGCAAAAAA
>JAFDIC010000575.1 GCA_019308525.1 Deltaproteobacteria bacterium | reverse complement strand
GCCAGGGAGACGGGATCATTGACGCCCACTTTCCTCATGATATTGACACGATGTTTCTCCACGGTCTTGGGGCTCAAGCACAGCATATCTGCGATCATCCTGGTGCTGTTGCCCGCCACTATCAGGCGCATGATCTGCAACTCACGATCCGTCAAGGATGTGTCGGGGCTGACTTGGATTTCAGGGCCACCCCCTCCAAGGAATCTCCTGATCACCTCCCCGCTTATCTTGGGGCTCAGGTAGTAGTGGCCCATGTGGACGGTGCGTATCGCCTTGAGCACATCATGGCCTGGCGTGGTCTTCAGGATAAAGCCCCGTGCCCCGGCAGAGAGGGCCTGCCTTATGTAGGGCTCTTTCTCGTACATGGAAAGGATGATGACCTGGGTTTCCGGCAGGGTCTCCTTGATCAGGGGTATGGCCTCCAGGCCATTGAGACGGGGCATTAGTATATCCAGGAGCACCACGTCAGGCTGGCAATTCTTGGCCTTTTTCACAGCCTCAAACCCATCCCTTGCAGTACCTGCCACATACATGCCCATTTCGCGCTCTATTATCCTCTGGAGCCCCTCGAGCACCACGAAATGATCGTCCGCTATGAATACGCCTATCCTGTCCATGGTTTTTCTCTTAAGGGTCGGGGATAGTGGCTTTGATCCATGTGCCTTTGCCCTTTTCCGTGTTGATAACCAGGGTTCCTCCCACGGATCTTGCCCTTTCTCTCATGCTCATGAGGCCTATTCCTCCTGTACCATGCCCCAGCTCATATTTCCTCATATCAAACCCCACACCGTCATCTCTTATGGAAAGGGTGATCTCACGCGGCCTGTATGCAAGTATGATCTTCGCGTTTGCCGCGCCTGAGTGCTTGATGATATTGGTCATTGCCTCCTGAAAGATGCGATATATCACGATGGCCTTATCCTGCTCGAGCCTCCTCTCCTCGCCTTCCAGGCTGAGGTGGAACCTGATATCCTGCCTTCTTTGTGAGAACTCATTGACAGACCACTCAAGGGCGGAAAAAAGCCCCACCTGTTCGATAATATCGGGCATGAGCTCCCAGGAGATCTTTCGAATCCTGTTCCCCAGTGTCTCTATCTCATTCATTATCTTGTCGCATATTGCTATTTCGCCCGTCAAGTCTGGAGGCAATGAAAGTTTCAAATTCTCCACCTCAAAGAAAAGGACCGCCAGGTCCTGGGCCAGCTCATCGTGAAGATCAAGGGCAAGCCTCCTTTTCTCCTTTTCGATGCTCGCCATCATATGCCTGGAGAACCTTTCCATCTCTTCTTCTTTTCTCTTTTGCCCTGATACGTCCACCATTATCAACAGGATGAAAGGCGGGCCTCCCATTTCATCCTTGACAAGGCTGGCTGAGACATAGACATGAAAACGCGTCCCGTCCTTTCTGACATGTCCTATCTCGCCCCGCCACGAGCCCTTGTTTCTTATCCTCTCCGCTATCTCTGGGTATGGTTCCGGGTGTTCCGGGGCCTCCAAATCCACCAGCTTCATTCCGATCATCTCTTCAGGGCTGTAGCCATGCATGCAGGCAAAGGCCCGGTTGACATAAATCAGCCTTGAGTCCAGGTCTGCCAGCGCTATGGGGTCCGTTGCCTGCTCGATTGCTGATCCCAGCAGCTTTTCTCTAGTTCCCAGCAACATATCCCCTGTTTCAACCTGCTGAATTACGCAGGCATGATCCCTAACCATCCGGAAATAGAGCCTCGGGATATCCTATCCTTGTCACCATTTCAATGAACCGGCAGAGCTTTACCTCCCCGCTTTGAGGAGGCTTATGTTTCAGTCTTTGGCGAAATTCCGGTTCAACCGGACAAAAATACCATTTGCGGCGTTTGAAATTCAGGATCACACCACCCCGGGAATTTTGTCCTTTTTGATTGGGCCTTGACGATCTCTTGCAGGATCAAACTTTGATGGCCGATGGGAATGGCTTAGGTTCAAAACTCGCCAATACCATGTGATTAAGGGTAGTTAGCGCACAGAGAGAAGAATAACCAAATGAAGTTCACCCTAGGAACCCGATTCTCCACGCGAGGCCATCCCTTTGACGCCCTTTTGATACACATTTTTAAAGATCACGCCTGCAACGCTTTGCTCCACTTGGGGCCTTCTCGATCCAAAGGAAATCTATACTATTATGTTTTTTTATCTTTGGTAACTATTTGTAAATATTTTTGATAAAATATCAACAGATAAGTTCCAATTTTTGACCCCAAAGCACTGTCCCTTTTT
>JAFDIC010000574.1 GCA_019308525.1 Deltaproteobacteria bacterium | reverse complement strand
CAAATTCCTGCTGGGTTGGCGATTGATGCCATAGGAATCAAGAAAGCTCTCCTGATCTCCTTGGGGTTAATTTGGTTGGCCAGTCTACTTCCTTTGGCAAGTATGAGGTTTTATTTTGTCCTAGGGACCCGCTGCCTGGCTGGGATAGGGACCGGGGTGGCATTTCTTGCAGGGATGAAGTATGCAACGGTGTTTACTGATGAACGTTACAGGGGCGCTGTCCAGGGTGTTTTTGGGGCTGCTTTCAGCATGGGGGCTATTTTACCCTTTCTGATAATGCCGAGACTGGTCGAATACGGATGGCGAGCAGTGTTTTTGTCAACATCATTATTCTTTCTTCTCCCCATCTGCCTCCTACTCCTTTGGGGAAAGGAATCAGACCCGGGCCCGGGATTCAGATGGTCCGATTTTGCACCGGTTTTCAAGAACCGGGCAATTTTGCTCCTCGGTCTTTTTCACGCAGTACATTTCGGGGGAGTCATCACCTTGGGGACGTGGTTTTCGCCGTTCGCGATTGAATTGAGCGGGAAAGGGCTTTGGCTTGCTGGAATCATGGGCGCATTGGTAATGCTGGTTAGCGCAGGGGCTAGGATTTTCGGGGGTCTGATCATGAGGTGGATGAGATCGGAAGAGATCCTCAAGCTTAGCTTTGGCATTCTTATACTTTGTTATCTTGGGCTCAACACCCTTGAGAACTTCTATGCCGCCTTGTTAGTATATTCACTCGGCATCTTTATGAGTTCCGTGACGTTTGGCCCGATATTTTATCTTTCCTCGGTTGTGAGTGGGATGGACCGGGCAGCTACCGGGTTCGGAATTGTTAATTTCATTGCAAACATTGGAAGTTTAATCTTTCCTGTCGTTTTTGGCTTATTTATTGATTTTTCAGGGGTAGTTCGTAGTGGCTTTCTGTTTATGGCAGGGCTTTCGACTATTGGCTTTGGTCTTACCTTAATATTTCGAAAAATGGAAAAGAGGCCTGCACAATACTCTTTTAGGGAAGGCATGACTGCTTAATTGTCGAAAGTAAGCTTTTAGCCTCTTTATGGTATGACCTTTAGGGATTTTTCAGTGGCTGAAAAGGCTGCAGGTTACATTCTAACGCGAAACGATTGGATATGTGGATTTGGTGAGGACCTAATCAATTCAGTGGATGGAGGTGACTCAGTGGTATTCAGGTGGATGGTGGCTTGGCAGTAGAGCTGGCTCCTTCTGGGTTGGAGCAGGCCTGAATTTGGAAAAGTATAGGACTTTTGGGGGATGAAATGGGCTCGTTGATTAAGCCGTTAAAAACGAAAACAGTCCAGAGAACCGTGTATGAGACGGTTCGAGAGGCGATTCTGACAAATGAGTTGAAGCCAGGGGACCCCATTTCCATTCAGGACATTGCGCAGGGTCTGAATGTTAGCGCAATGCCTGTCAGGGAGGCCCTTCGGCAACTGGAGGCATTGGGCTTGGTCAGGTTTGCCTCTCCAAGGAAAATTGTTATCAGCAAGCTGTCAGTAGAGGATTTGAAGGAGTTTTATTGGATACGGATTTCGCTTGAAGTGCGTTGCCTAGAGCTGAATTTCACGTACCTCAGGGAAAATAGGCTCCCGGATCTACGGGAGCTTCATGTGGAGATGTGCAAGGAAGAAGTTACGCATGTCGAGTGGATTCCGCTGAATAGAGAGTTCCACATGGTACTTTATGGGACCGAGAACTCAAAGGTGTTGAAAGAAGCAATGAATTGGCTTTGGAATAGTGTGGCACCATATTTGTATTTGTATGCTCAGGATCGTGGCGTATTGATAAGGGCGAATGAAGGTCACGAAGATATTATTGAAGGGATAGCGAAGGGGGACATTGCGAGTGCAAAGGATAGCCTGAGGAGGCACCTGGAGACGGGATTGCCCGTAGTTTCACATTATCTGGAATAGAGAGAAGGGGAAGAGACGTGAATGGTTTTTTCTGCTCTGGAGGGATTGGCTTAATATAAATGGGGCGGGAAATAGAGGAAGAGGAATAGAAGGCAACTAGGTAATAAGTCAGTTTCGATAAGGTGGCGCGTCCAATTTGCTAGGTGGAAATCAAGGAGAAGGGTTGGTTGAAGATGCGGGCGTTGTTCGTTTTGACACCGCCAGAATCAAAGAGACTTATTGCTAAGGCTGTTTCAAGACTCCCTGAGGTGGAAAGGGCTAAGGAGTGTGGTGAAATAGCGATCGGGCACGGATCGACCAACGTCAGGGTGGCCGAAGAAATTTTGGGGTTCTGCCCCGATA
>JAFDIC010000002.1 GCA_019308525.1 Deltaproteobacteria bacterium | reverse complement strand
CAGAAATACATTTACCTTTGGGAGGCGACCCACCTAAAGCTGAAAGATTACCAGAACCCGCCCAATAGACTGGGTTATCGACTCCATTTGTCAAAATAATCCAAGGGGCATATCCAGAGGTAGTATCAGCCCAGTAGGTAGCATCAAAATAGTCGTCGTTGTCACCAGTGAGTGTAACCGCACCAGAAATTAAAGTGGGAGAACTGTCCCCAGGCTTATAGGAGTAGATTCTCCTTGGGGTGCAAATTATGAAGTAGCACGAACCATTGGTTGCCACATATGGGAAGATACCCACAATCCTCCGGTAACCAGTTTCGCCCAATTGAGTAGTAAATTCCTTGGCGAAACCTGGGAAAGTACGGAGCATATAATCCCGGACGTAGAGGTTCTTGCCGCCTATAAGTTGGCTCGGCCCCCCATCCGGGATGATCGGTTTCACAAATTGTTTGGCATCTGTGTATTTATAACCAAGAAAGCCTATGCTTTCTCGTTCGATTCGCTCTTCCATTCTATTGCCTCGATCTGCTTCAACTCTCGGACTTTTTCATCCAGATGCTGAAATGCTTCGGCAGTCGCCCGACCAAGAGCCTCTATACGGTTCCTGGTCTGGTTAGTAGCTGCCTGACATCCATCGATAGCCCCAATGATACGAGGGATGTTTTCCAATAGCACATCAATTGAGCATTTCCTCTCAATCTTCTCCTCGCCCGTTTTCTCATTAACCAGCTTCCAGTAGCGATACCACTTGCACGCTTCACAGGGAATCAGGGCTGGACAGTTTTTGTCACCTTCGGGCTTGAAGAAATCACGCAATAGACCTTTTAGATACTTCTTATCGTTTTTGCTGAGCATATGGCCCCCTACTAGCTCATTTCTGGATACATCATCTTCCCCACTGCTGCCGCCGGACGCCAGCTTGCGTCGGACGATATGCTGTGGTTATGAGTGTCTTCATTGGTAAAGAGATCTAGGTCGAGTTGATCCTTATCGGCAGAACCAGTGCCCCTAATCCCGTCACCAGCATTCTCGTCCCATGTGATATTTATTGCATTACCATCAGTATCCCAGGACTTGGCAACGTCACCAGAAACGTAGTCATACCACTGATGGTTATGGGTATCATCCGCAGTTGAAAGCCCGGCTACGGTCCAGGTCCCGGCCTCATTGCCGCCATCAACGTTATAAGCCTCATCGCCACCAGCAAAGGCCAATACCTTGTCAGTAGGCGGTGAAGAATCCACTACCCAACCAGGGGGAGCAGTATTGGCATATACCCACATCTTCAAATTGGCGTTGCCTATAAGCAGACGTGATTCATTGCTGGCATCTTTCCAAAATGGCACGATACTGCCGCTGGTCATCTTCTTCGGCCCAGCAACAGTACGGTCGCCAGAGACAGATGGTAGAGATGCCAAGTCATCATAGAAAGTAATTTGCTTATGGCGGCCAATGTCATCATTAGTGGTTGTATCTGAGGATGCAAAATTGTGATCCTGGGCCAGCCGCTCCCTGACATCGGTACGCAGTTTACGTATCTCGTTGTCGATATCAACGGCATTAGTATTGTCAGTGGGGCTTGTTTCATCCCAATTATTTGTGAAAGCCATTTCCTACCCTCTTAATTAGGCTCTGCCAAGGTTACCGTTGCACCAGTAACTTCATTCATTGCATCTGCCTGGAAGGCTTTGTAGAGATCAAACCAAACAGATGCAGATTCAGGTTGTTTCAGATGGAGATACATGAGCGCAGTTGCCAACGCAATTATCATATGGTCTACACCAGTCATGCTCGGCTCATCGTCATCATCGGACATATCAGTTGGATAAACCCTGGCATAGAGATATAGATTGTAATCCTGGTCTGCTTTTTTGTCGAAATAGATTGTTCTACCATACACAGTGGCCTCTACTGGAGTACCAGAAACAGTTGGGACAGGATCTGGGTATTTGTTTTCAAACTCTTTCTGATCTATAACTTCAACTATCTGGTAGTTAGTGGTACCATCTGCAACAATACGCATACCAGTAAGAAGCCTGATATTTGATGGTAGAGAAACTGTGTGATCACCACTCGAAAGCGTAGTACCAGTTACAATCTGACGTAGATCGTTCCAATTGACAGCCTTTGCCATCTGTTGGACGGCAAAATTAATCATCTGCGCTATAATAGAATCTTTGTCCGTCCTGCCGCCAAGGTTGTTCTTAACCTGAGTCTTCAGTTCTGAAAACGTCATCGTTATCACCCTTAAAGGGGAGGTATTACCCTCCCCTTACAGATTAGTCATCCTCCAACAGTCTCAGGAATACATAGATGTAACCTTCAACTGCATGATTGGAGGTGGTATAGGTTAGTTCTGCCTCACCACGAATGAGGAGCTTTGCCGGATAGGCATTGACATTAGCCACAACGGTTTTCCCATCGGCACCAAACTCCATCATTGGGCCGTAGTTATTCCCAGGAGAACTTGCGTCGGGCTTACTTGCGTTCGGCCATCCAGCAGCTGCACAAGAAAGACCATCGATCAAACCGTCCGGATCGTTATGGGTGGAACCATCAAGGCCGACATCTATGGTGGAAGAGGCTACTGCTGTAGTAACCTTGACCCTCACGTCCTCGATAATCACACCAGCCTGGAATTTGATTCCAGTTTTGTACTCGCTGGTGCTTTTGCTGAAGGGAACCTTCAGCACACGCAGGGGAGCGGAGAAGAGATCCGCATCCACTTTCTTTCCAAGGTCAACAAGTACACTCATTGTCAAACTCCTTCTATCCTACGGATGGGCAGGAGAAGTCCCACCCATCCGGTTATTGTTTACGAGCTATGATCCTCGCCACCAGCTGCGGTTGCGTAGGCCAGAACGGTCAGCATGCCGTAGTCCTTGCTGTTGAACCGACACTTCTTGAAGCCGCCTATGAAGCCAGCGGCAAAACCGGGCCTGTTGCCATAGTCGGCCTGATCAGAAGTGGTGTCTTCAGCCCAAATTTTTTTCTCGGCAAACGCCACGGCGCAAGCCTGGGCACCCAGGAAGAGGCAACGATAAATGTTGCTGGTAATGGACTGGACCATGCGATGCTCACGCACGATCACGTTGTTCCAGATACCCAGCGCACCAGTAAAGATCGGGTTGTTCTTCCCACGCTCAGCCGCATACAGCATGGCATCCAACCACTTGGAGTCGGTACCATACTTCAGGTTACGGGCCACGTAGGGATGGATAACCAGCAGGTAGTAGTCCTCACCATCAACACGGAAAGGACGGATCATAGGTTCCAGGGTCTTGGCGACTTCCACACACTTGTCGATTTCATAAGTGGTCAGGAAGTCATACTGATCCATGTTGCCCTCAGTGGTGCTTACATCGGTATCCCACGAGGTGTCACCACAGACAACACAGTGATCGGAGTCAGCTTCAACTCCGGTGTTCCCAGCAAAGTTGTAGCTGGTGTCACCAGCAAGCTGACGGAAGATGTGATAGTCGATTGCCCTGGGCAACCATGCTTTCAGCTGGTTCTTGGCCTGGGTGCGGAGGGCAAAACGAGCTTTACGCTCATCCATCCGACCCTTCAGCCGGACACCATTACGCAGCTGATCGATCGAGAGAGAGTCATCGTAGATGGTCAGGGATTCCTCGTTACCGATCAGGACGTTGTCACCAGAGACACCGTTGGTTTCATCCAGCCCCATCACAAGGCCGTAGTACACAGTGTCCCCAGCATCCTTGTCCAGATCATGCATCACGTATATGGGGGAATTCTCATCACCCATATAGGCGTTGAAGAAGTTGTTCGGAAATCCCTCAACGAACACTTCCTTCGCCCATTGTTTGGCGACAAGGTTGGTTGGGGTTGAGCTAAGAGCCATTGTCAAATCCTCCTCCTCGTTGTGTTAGTCACAACAAGTGTGATTACAACGAGTATAAAATTATTCCCCGCTATCCATACTTCTCATTCAACAATCTATTCATTTTCCTAGCAAATTCCGGCCTCTCCTTCATAATACGCATCTGCGTAGTTGTGGGAAGTTCGGCCCATTGCTCAGGAGTCATTTCAAGATTGTCAAGAGAAGCAGCAGGTACATCATCCAAGGTTTTGGGTTGTTCCTGAGATTTCTTTAGAGCTTCCGGATCAGGGCCAGCCTTTTTGTCCTTGACAGGCTGCAAGTTTTGCTTCGGTTTCTCCTTCTGGGGAGTCTCCTCTTGTACTACCAATTGCGGTTTCCCGTCCACAATGCCTATAGAGAATTGCTTACCGTCACGAATGGCGCAGGCGAGATCATAGGCTGCCTTGGCCGGAACGGTTTGTGACCGGAAATAGCCATCGAGCCAGGGGATCTGTTGCACCATCGGCGCAACGTATTTCTCTACAAGCTCGTCGTAGTCAGGATGCTGCATCCGTACAAAGTATTCAGACAGAACCGCTGGGTCTTTTATCTGCTCCAACGCTTGCTGCATGTCCTGCCTAGTTACAGGCTGCTCCGAGGTTTCATCTTCCTCTTCTTGAGGCGGGCCTTGCGAGGTAACCTGTAACATCCTCTCAAGGGTTTCGTACTTGGCTTTCAGGGCTGTTACCTCGGCTTTCAAATCACGGTTCTCGTCAATTACTTCCTTGAACCGTGGGTATGGTATTGGCCCTGGGGTTTTGTCATCATCTTCCGAAGTGTCATCAGGCTCGTCGCCTTCAGGTTCTCCGGCATCATCAGACTCACCCTCTTCCTCTTCTGGCTTCCCAGACGCAGGCGTCACGTCTTCATTCTCGTCAGTTTCGCCCTTTTCCAGTGCTTCCAATTTGGCCAGATTTTCTTCGGTTACGTCTTCTTCGTCGTGGAAGATGATTTCCTCTTTCTGATCCTTTTTACCACTCATAACGTCCTCCTTTTTCGCCGGAGTCTGCGTAAGGCCCTGTATCGCCGGGCATCACGAAAACTCCCTCTATCGCTCGGGTAGCGGGTTTAAAGTTTATGCGAGAGGTGCTGGCAACTCCTTCGACTTTTTCGCAGTCGCAGCGGGAGGTGGAGCCGCCGCTTGTTCTTGAGCCTGGGCTATTGCCTGTAGCTCTTCAAGAATCTCTCGCTTCAAATCTTCGGGCAAGCTCGATGCCTTGATGAGTATCGTAGGCGGTATCATCGCTCCGGTTTCTCGAATCATTTCGAGCAACTCCTGGAACTGCAGATAACGCATCGACGGACTCACAGCCTGATCGGCTACGGCAACATCATACTTGCCAATAGTTACATCGTTTAAAATCTTCTCTACACCAGTCATTACATCAACCATCTTTTGGTTGATAGTCAGGTACTGTACCTGATTATCTGGCAGCAATATCCTGAATGTCTTTTCGTAGGTGTAATTGTTCTGAATAGCATCAATCATCCATTGGGCCGTCAGGACAGTCGCCAGCCTGTGGTTATCCATCTGCTCCACCAGGATTTGGTAGCCCTGTTGTTGGCGGAGCATGATAGCTCGGCCTGAAGTATCCTTGTCCTGGTGGCCCAACAGATCGGGGTTGATGCCTGAAACTGTCTTTACCAAATCAATACCATCTGAAATACCCCTAACCTCCGCTCCTGGGGGAGATGGGGGATCGATCCTCTTCAACTCCCTGCCTCGTTTCTTCTTCACAACAATTCCCGGCATGGAGCCGAGGTTTTCCAGGACTGTCCAGTCATCGACAGCATCTTCATCACCAATCCAACCACTGTTAGCCTGTGTATTCAGGATGTGAGCGTAATTACTAAACCTCTTATTCAAAAAGTCCTGGATATCTTTTAAGTCTCTTACCAGCCCGAATGTCTCCCCATTAAGAAAACCTCCAAAGAATGGAATAATAGGAAAGATTCTATGGCTGGTAGTAGACTCTTTGTGGTCAATGCAAATATTGCCGCATACAAGTGCCGATTTAATCTTCTTTACTTGTCTTTGAACAGCAATCAAATACTCGGGAAAAGTTGTAACAAGAACTTTGGCTTCATCCTGGCTGTTAACCTTCTTCAATTCACCAGTTTTATTATCAGCGACAAACCACTCATTTTCCCAGGTACGATAAAAAACATTCAATAGTTTGTAATAATTCGGCCCCTTCCCGGCCATTTTGCCAGCCCTTTCCCACCATCTGTCGTGCTTGTTGGTGGTGACATAATATTCAGGTACTGGCCAATCATCCGGTTCAAAATCATTCCAATCAGTATTTTGCAACTCTGCCAACTTCGCAGCCGCAAGCTCGTCATCACCGAGAAGATGCTTTACGACCGATTCCTTTACTGGTTCAACCCATGTGATAAATTCAGCATCTGACAGGGTGATATCCCTTGCTGTTCTGTCAAAGTATACGTGTCTAGGATTTACTCTGGCATGGAGCCTTATTTCTCCAGTCCAATCTTCAGAATAGTCTATCTTACCAAACATGTAGCCCCTGCCACAGATAATGCCGTTAAGGAACCGCTGGGAATCCTGATATTGGTAAAGCTGATTCAACTGAATATTCAAAATCAAGGCTTCGAGAATGTCGGCTACTTCCGCATCCGATTCTTCGTTACCATACACACGTATGGGGTACCTGTTAGACCGCTGATAACCAGAAACAAGCTTGATTAAGGTTTTGATCTGATTGATAGTCAGGGCTGGCCGCTTGGTTTGTTCCATGGCAGCCTTGGCTTCGTATGACCATTGGTTGCCCAGGTAGTAATCAAAATCCTGCTTGGAGAATTCCCTCCATTCTCTATCGGCCTCTCTAGCCTGACTCAACCAGTTATATGCTTGTTTGGTTATCTCATCATCTGTAAACTTGTTAGGCATTTTCCTCACTCCATTACGCAGCCATCCAGTCTAAGGCCCCCCCGTAACCAGTCCTTGGCGTTCTGTAATGCTTATCTATGTCATTCTTTTTCCTGGCGATCCCTATGTTTTCTGAAGCAAGCAGCATGTAATTTGTGGCATGGCGATAGTGATCCGGGCCAAGTTTTCTGTACCTGTAGGTACTCAGCCCCGTGACCTCGTCTGTGTCCAGGATTTTTGCCATATTCGACATTTCTACAGCATACTCTTGGATCTCCTTGCAATATCTTGGAAGCAAGTACTTACCAGGAGTAGTCACAAGTTCATGTGTTGCATCACAGATCTCAGTACGGTTTACAGCAACCACTCCCGTATTATCATTCCACAGAGGGCCACCTCGCCTCTCTTCCTGGTAGTCACAGAGAAAGATCTCGTAGGTTTCAGCTTCTTGGAATTCTCTCGCTTTCCTGATCTCGGGCTTTAGATCTATCACAGCACTTTTTACATTATGACGCATTGCAACATCATGCACATCATTGAATGAAGACATCCTGCCGCAATAAACAAGCTGAATTGTGTGCATATTGGGTTTGCAACCAATCACTACATGAAGCTCCCGACCAACATCAACACCCATACAACATGGCCCCAAATGCTTGTAGGGCATAGGATCTCTACCACAGAGAGCTATTACGTCATTTATTGTCAACCTGTTTTCAGCAGCCAGATAGGCCATGCCAAGTTTTGAGTTGTAAACTTCGGCCAAATTTCCATTAGGCGGATCTTGGAACAGCTTCAGTATCTTGCCGGGATCTACATAAACGCTGTTAAGCTGACTGATCCACCAGCCTACCCATTCCCTGCCTGGATACAGTGGCACCCACTTGCCATCTTTTGGGTGAATTTCTGCATGGCATTTCTTGCAAGCTCGATAATATCTGCCGTCTTTTTCGAGTATACAGTTGGGGAACTCCAGTTCCAGACAAGTGTATTCCCCACATTTTTCGCACTTTATCATCCATACCCGCTGATCCGATTCATTGTAGAGCTTGTCTACCCCAAAATCGGGTATCGTTGGTGTTGAAAGAGCGAACTCTTCCTGAATCGTAGAGTGTGAAATACGCTCTCTGGCCAACTCAACCATCGATGGAGACATTTCATCCAATTCGTCAAAAACAATACGGTCAACTGGTACCGATTTCAGGGAGGTGGCAGATTCTTTAACCCCGCCGATCTTTTGTGATGCCCTGGCACCACGAAGATAAAGCAGAGCTTTCCCTATCCGCTTGATATTGGCAGCATCAGTATTTTGAACGTATTGTCTGATGAAATTGTTTGTATCAATCAGCGGCTGAAACCTGCCCTTCGAAAAGTCAGTTACATCATCTTTTGTCGGGAACAGATAAAGGACACCCATGGGATAACGGTTATAGATCATGCCATGCAGTGTCTTGATGACACCTATTTCTGAAAAACCCATTTGGGCACCCTTCTTGGCCACCTGCTTTTGAGCATCACATTGGATCACATCTACTTGGTATTCATGGCCCTTAAGGCTGAAGGTATTGCCCATCAGTTGCAATTTGTTGGCATAAGCCCAATACCAAGCATCAGCTTCTCGAAGCTTAACCGGATCAATATTCGGATTTTGCTTGCTCAACGAGGAGCTTCGAGATTTCTTTGAGGGCTTCCCTTTCTTCGTCTGTGATCCTTTCTTGCTCATCCGTTTTGATCTCCAGGGACTGTGTTGGTTTCGGCTCGAAACGATCCAGAATATGAGCCGCAAGAGCAAGTGCTTGCATCCAGTTACCTTCCTGAGCTTCATTCAGGAATTGCTTGAAGAGGAGAACCTTGGCTGTGCTCCTGGCGGCTTCCGTCATTTTCTGTACATCAACTTTCTTGCCGCCCTTGACAGCTTCCTCTATGGCCTCACTTAGTCTGGAAAATTGGGTCTGCAGCTGTCTCTTGAGGTCAATTCTCGAAACTACCCTCTCTTCCATTTCGTAGTTTGTCAGCCGCTTATGTCCAATAGCATTACGCCGCATTTTCGCCTCTAAGATGAAAAGTTCTTATCCTCACCCTACGCCTGATAGGCCTCTCGCCACCCTCCGGCGTAAGGGTCCGACCGCATCTGGGACACCTGACAAGACCACCCCTGCCGAATACTTCCCATGTGTACCAGCACTCACGGCATCTTACATATTTGGGTCTCAGCTGTTTCATGCATCTACCTGATGTGGGCGTATGGTTATACGCCAGTATTTATTCTTGGCTACCGTTTCCTCTGGCACTGAAAAGTAGTTGAGGCTCTGGAAGATCACCCTGCCGTCTTCTATGATCTGATAGACGAAAGCATAAAAGCCGACAGTCAGGCCAACTCTCTGGCTTTCCCCTGGTAACAAGCTGCCTTTAGCAACGATACCGTCACCATGTTTCACAATAACGAAGTTCATAAGATAGGGGGTTGCGTTTATTACATCACCCCAGGCTTTCGGTTCTTCTGCTCTCTTTTGTACCCCGGCGCAGGCTACTAAAGAGAAAACAAGTGCCGCAATCATTACAACGGCTGTGAGTCTTTTCAACATAAAAGCTCCTACTTTCGGGTCTTCTTTTCTCCAGCTGCAGCAGCTACAGCAGCATTATGTTTCCTGGCAGCACTGACGGCTTTGTTTAATCCCCCGGTACCCATTTTGCCACGTACTTTGGTACGGGAACCGAGTTGCTTGTAAATGTACTTTTCGCCTTCAGTCCACCAATCCTGGATATCACCTTTGATGTCCTTCCACTTTTCCTTGATCCATCCGGGCATTGCGTCCTCCTGTTTTGATTTATGTGAAAGGGACGAAACATCGGTATTTACCAATATCTACCGACGCTTCGTACCCTGGTTGTTCTAGATTTTTAGAAGAAGGAACGGCCTATAAGGATGAACATAAGCACAAGCCCCGCTGCGGCTAGAAGCCACATAGTTCCCTTCTTCCAATGGCCCTCTCTTACTTCATCAAATCGGCCATGAACGAGATCATCAACGACGTCATATGTCTGCTTGATATGCTTCTTGGCATCATCAACTTCATTCTTGATCTCTTTCTTGGCTTTCTTCGCCAATTCTTCGGCGTCTTCCTTTATGCCGCCGATGTCAAAATTCAACTCGCCCTTCATCTCTCCCATGATTTCCTCCAATGGTCTTTGGCTGATAAAGCCTGCCCCGCCACAATAGCGGCAGGGAAGGTAAGTTCTTGGGTCTACCATCATCCCCATACAATACGGGCATAACGGTTCCTTGGGTCTGACAATAAGTTCTTTCAATTCCATTTTTATAATGTGGTCTTGAGTCTACGTTTGCCGTCCATGTAAATCAGCCCTGGGGCTGCCACCACCCGATCCATGGGAACCTTGCATTTAAGGCAGCAAGGCCTGTAGTTAGTGTCAGTGGAACTCACATATGTTTCTTTCACATCACCACAGTTGCGGCATTCGTAAACAAAAATCGGCATGGTTTACCTCCCCCGGAACGGCCTGGGAACCTATTTGGGATTCGGATGCCAACCATGCTCGACACCCTGGAGGAGCCTGATCGCCCTTCTGGCTGCAGCTGCACTCTTGCACCGCTGCTTCACAGTCCACTTGCCGTTCTTTTTGTGATAGACCACGTTCTTGACTCGCTTGTAAGGCACCCCAGAACCTCCTATTAACTAATGTTAATATATTAACTATAAGTTGTAGATTAATTAACTATCGAGTACTAATATACTCGCTTAGAGTCTAAACATTATGTCAATATACTGACTATAGCCTATTACTCTCGTAATGTTCTTTTATTAACACTATACGCTCGTATATTAGTACATTCGCAAGTCCGTGACCCTATGTGGAACTTTTTTCACACCCCATTTTTGAGCTTCGAGTTTGAAAATTTGTACGCACGTTGGTGGGGTGTGACTTCCTAAAATTTATACGCACGCTGGTGGGGGACATACCTCCCCTACCATCGCATCTCGGGGAGGGGGGTACCCCCCCCACCTCCAACCGCATTTTTACCCGCCCACCATCCATGTCATTTACACACACTGTCCCCAAGGGTTTCTACTAGTATTATAGCATATTTTGAGCACAGAATGTCGCTGGTGATACTCTCTCCCCCTCTCTCTCCCGCTTTCCCTGCTCTTTTTCCTTGACATATCACGTCAGTTGTGCTATCCTGTTTACAACAATTAAACACGGGCTTCACGCAAGCCCTTGGTGGTTAACCTTGGAATAGGAGGGATTCTATGAGCAAAGACATTGAGAAACTACTACGAGAAGCAGAAAGCAAATTCAACAAGCTTTTCTTCGTGGGGTTCATGAGCATTGCCGTCCAGGTGATTGCTCTTGTATGGTGGAAACTTTACTAGAATGGAGGGATTGCACAATGACACACATTACGCATTTTCAGGTTGATGGAGACCGATACCAAGTGGATTTCGAGTACTCCGAAAAGAAACTAAACACCATAATTTACAAGTATGTTATTAGGCCGGAGTACAGTCTAAATCAGCCAAATATCAATGTACTCCTGCAAGGTGGAGAACATGGTACGGCTCAGGTATGGATTGATGGTGGAATAGGTATCTATATACCGTACAAAAATAGTATTATCTTTTGGATTAAAGCAACTAGGCTTGCTCTTAAGCAATGGCATGATGTATATGTTTCTCAGCTGTTTGACAAGATGCAAGCCCTTGAAAGCCTAATAGGAGATTTCGATAACAACAAAGTAAGTTTCTCTGAAATAAAACAAACAGTTGCCAGTATGTATAAACTTATTCATGACATTGACTAATTCTAACAGACCGGGCTTCATGCCCGGTCAGAAAGGTAAGGTGAATCATGAAGTATTATCTGTACATTACCAAGAGTGTTCTCGTAGGTACAGCAATTACCATCTGTGAAGAGTGTTTAAGGGAGAATGATTTTTACAAAGAAGATTTTATTGAGATTCTGACAACTAACAACAATGAAGCAAAATGCGATTTTTGCGAAAGATAGGACAGATTACGCTGAAAATGGTGTAGGAGAGTAGAACTGATCAGTAAAGCCATACAACGAATCCATCTACTTTTTTAGGAATTGACATATCACATCAATTGTGGTATCCTGTTTACAACAATTGAACAGGATACCACAAACTACAAGGGAGGGAAACAATGAAATTCTTGAAATGTAAAAGCGGTATTTATATTGAGCACAATGGTTGTCTCGTAAAGGCAGGCAATCATAAACTCCCAGAGACAACTCTCGTCATTAATATGGGATCAGCGCACAGATGCCCAAGTAGAGCAATGGGCTTATGTAAGGTCAGTAAACATTGCTACGCTTATGCAGATGAAAATACGTATCGTTCGGTAGAGCGGTATAGAAACAGGCAACAGATTTACTGGCGCAAAAAATCTGCCAGAGAAATAACTGCAGACCTAGCGCAGATTATAGCTGCCGTTTACGGAAGATATGGTTTCCTGATCGACAAGATTCGTTTCAATGAAAGCGGAGATTTCTTCTCTCAGAGAGATGTTTACAAGCTCAATTTCGTTACAGAGAACCTTAGGGGGATTTATCCACATCTTATCGTATATGGTTACACGGCAAGATATGATCTAGATTACAGAGGAATTGTCTTCAGGGTAAAGTTCTCGGGCTATCCGAATGGCCCATGGGGATCAACGTATGTAATGCCAGAAAATCAGATACCAAAGGGTAGCCCAGTTTGCCCTGGTAGTTGCAAGAAGTGTTCTCTTTGTGCAACAAGCGCAGCAGATATCATTTTCCCTCTACGCAAAAGATCATAACAACAGACGTGTTTCCTGCAACAGTGGGGAGCTTCGTGCTCCCCAGAAGGGAGGTCAAAATGAAGCAAGTAAGAGCACCTTTTGAACCCACAGCTACACGGGCATTTAACAAGACTGCCTGCCAGTTCGCAAACATGGCTGGCAAGGATCCCATCTTTCTTCCCAAGCATAATTTGTGGGTGTATGCCCCGGACGGGAACGTATTTTGGGCTTATGGTTCGTGGGGAGGGATCAAGTCTCGTAAGGTGTACGTGGCCAGGGGTGATATTTATGCAGAAATGCTGGCCCCGGCTGTTGCTCAAATCATAGGCGTTGCCCTTATGGACAACAGGGCAATGGCGATGGTAGCATACGGTCAGGGTAAAGTGAAAGCCTGTGTGTTCGGTATTTACGGACGGCAGACACCCTGGTCTTCACTGAAAATATGGAATAATTCCCTCTATGTCGCCCGCCAGGTACGGCTCGGGCGAACGGTGGGGTGGATCAAGAAGCAGGAGGTGTGATATGGCAACTTACTTCATTCAGATAAAGAGTAATTGGGCAGGAGACCGTTGGCAACTGGTCGACGGCCCCTTTGCTACCCGGCGGGATGCCGAGAGAGTGAAGTGTATCTATGAATGGCATCCCAGGAAACCTAATGGCGGCATTGATATCGTTGCTGAAATTCATGCCCGAGTCGTGAGCAAGACTCAGGCAGGGATCACAAAGCGCAATTATGCCGAGAAGATAGAAGAAATGTGGCTGAACAGGGAGGATCCCTCTCAGCCCTGGAATCAGATCGAAATCAAACGGAGGTGAACCATGGAAGGATTAGGTGCGCTAGTTATAGGTTTAGGCGGGATGTGGTTCGTAACTCTCATCATTGAGCGCATCGCCCGACTGTTTGGCTACACTTGGGAGTTGCCACAGTCGGTGGACGATGAAATTAGGGAAGCCCTTTTCTCTGATTACTGGGAGGACGAAGATGATTGAAAGAGAAATCAATTGTCCTGAGTGCGGCTGCCGTGAAATCCACGGCGTTCGCACCTACATTCTTTACGAGTCAACGGTAACAGAAGGCCGTTGCCTTAAATGTGGGTGTGTTTTTTCCACAGTTATTCACAATGGTTGCTATTGTGAAAACAAACGTGATTTTGGGGATCTACTCCCGGAGGTGATTTATGAAAGTTATTAACTTCACTGAGGTCATGTTGGCAAGGGACAAAATGCTCCAGGGGAAGATTTCAATTGGCGAAGCTATTACATACATCGACCGAGCCATTCGCCAGGGAATCGGTTCGGCCCTGGACAAAATCGAAATTGACATGCTTACAGCTGCTGTTCGCTCCGGTTTGGCAGCAATGCCCGGCAGCGGAGAAGTGTCCAATCAAGGAATTTTCTCCGCCATTTCGCTAGTTTGTGGGGAGGTGTCCAATGAAGAGCCGTCAAATACGAAAGAAAATTAGACAACAGCGGAAAGAAGAGCGGTACTGGATGCAATACCGTACTGCTATGGAGTTGGGAAATTATAGACAAGCCGAATGGTTTTTGGACAAAGCTCGTAAAGTGAGACGTGAACGCAAGCTGTGGGAGCAGCTGCAGTATGGAATATAGGAGAGTGCTTATGAAAAAAATGGGAGTCCGTGCCATTGCTCGAAAGGCAAAGGTCTCTCCAGCAATGGTCAGTATGATAATCCGCAGGCGCAGGAATCCTAGTAAGCGCATGGCAGAACGCCTGGAACGTGCAACTGGGGTTCCTTGTTACGCCTGGATGTGGCCAGATCTACACGACAACCCCTACGTCGACAACTGCCGACAGGGTTAACCTCACTCTACGCACGAGGCCGCCTGCTTCTTGCTTGGGCGGCCTTTCTTTTCCCATCCCTTCGGCGGCATCCCTTCTGCCTGCCTTACCAGCATCCGCAATACATCTGAATGAACCAGATCCCATTTCAGCATCCACCTACAGAATTCTTCGTATGCTCTTTCGTCATACCAGTGTTCAACTATGCTTGTCCTCTTTGTAGTCATCTGGTATTTTCTCCCACAGACGTTCACAAACTCCAGACCACTGTGCTCGGTGCGGCCACTGGTTGAACGCTACCAGCTTTGCACCCTCGTCCCAAATGCAGAAGATATCGAAACAGTAGCGTAGAATGATTTGCCGATCATATTCCGTCAACTGCTGTATTGCCTTCTCGATATCAAGAAACAGCTGTCGTGTTTCTTCCATCTCGAAGGCACGAATTTCTTCCGGCGTCAACTCTATGCCTTCATTAAGAAGGTACCCAAGATACAACTGTATTGCTTCTGCTCCACTTTTCAGAACCATCATATAATCTCCACGACCACACGATAGGCCCTCCTGCTATTGCGAATCTGCTCCGCCATAATCTTTACCCATTCCGGGGAATCATCTCGAATCAGTTGCAAGTCCACCAGGGCATCCTCCAGGGGCTTGAGACACAGCCCCCGGAAATTACCCTCGTCCTGTAGCCGTTTAGTGAAGTAGGTAATCCGCACCCGGCGAGGCACCCGTGGCTTGCCGAGATTACAGTGCTCACCCACTTGTTTCTCGATCATTTCAGTAAGCTTTTTACGGTAGGCGGCATACATTGCCGCCCCCACTTTCGGCTTGGGGTTGCAGAGCATCCGCTTCAGTTCGTTGGTGGTCTTCAGCTTGATTGGCAACTCAAACCTGATCATTGCAGCCCCCTTAGAATGGCACATCAGTCAGATCGTCTTCTGGGGCAGCCTGAGCTTCCCTCTTGTCGCCACAGAACTCAAACCTATTGACAATAATGTCAGTGGTATATCTCGTTATTCCGTTACTGTCTTCGTAGCTGCCATACTGCAGGCGTCCCTCCACAAGGATCTCCCTGCCCTTCTTGCAGTAATTGCCAATAGCCTCCCCTATCTTGTTGAAGGCAACCACTCGATGCCAAGCAGTCTTTTCCTCTCCCTTGACATACTCAGTCGTTGCCAGCGAGAAGCGACAAACGGCCACTCCACTCGGCGTATAGGAGAGATCTGGGTCTTGTCCAAGTCTGCCTTTAAGGATCACTAGATTCATAATACGAACCTCCTCTTTTTTTGGTTATCTGTTTCCGGAGGACGCCTGTACCAAGTACCCTCCTGTTTAAACCAACATCCCCGAATCAGCTTGAAGTCCACGGCCATATACCGGGGATTCAACTCTGGCAGTCGCCAGTTCTTGCACTTAACAATGGTCAACACGTGTGCTTCTTTGTCCGGCGGGCTATCAAGGGTGAGGTACAGCCTGGGTTTCTCCATACCTCTCTGCCCTCCAAGTCCCCAGGTTGCTCCCCGGTTTTTCTGGATGGCTACGACCGCAATGCCCGATTCGAGTCTGTCGTGAATTTCCCTCATCATTTTTGAGATCTTGTAGAACTCGTCGTGAATTTCCAGGAAGTCAATAATATTCACGGCATCTGGCTGGATTATATCGGCGAAACCCTCCGACCGTTCATATGCCTCGAAATTCCAGTCCTGCAGTCCGAGATTTCCTGCAGGATCTGCTATTTTGGAGAACTCCTCCAACCGGGAGCGCATTTCAATCGGCCCCATCTCCGAAGAGAAGTACACGATGCGATGCTGTTTCATGTTCAGCCGGACGAGATTTAGAAGGAAGGCAGTCTTGCCTGTGTCCGGTTCTCCGGCTACTACAATGATGTTTCCTGGAAATGTGCGGTAAAAGTTCTCTATCTTGAATGGAAAACGAAAAGGCAGTTCTTTTGCCTGGGTGCCCTTGAAGTCTATTACTTCTAGATCCTGGTCACGCTTCCTAAAATGTCCCGGCCCCCTGCCCCTGTCGAGAAGCCCGGCCTTCACCATGCGAGTGAGTGCCTGGCGAACAAGGGCTTTCTTCCGTCTACTATTGATGCCCAGTTCTTGATAGATCTCTGAAAGAGTAAAGCTGCCGTCAACATTCTCTATCCACTCCTTGATAGTGTCTGTCGTGATATCCCTGCTTTTAAGGAGAAGCTGATAGTGCTTTATCTCCTCTTTCAGAGTTTCAAGAATTTCATAAGCTTCTTTCCCGGTTTCAATTTCCTCAGCATATTGTGTAAATTTGGAGTACAACTCACGATTTACACGAAGTGTCCTGAGCTTCCGGACGTAGAAATCCATATTAATTCCCTCGGGTGTGTTATCCACGAGGGATGAAATGTAAAATGGCTTGACAGTTGTGGGTATCACACCTAAAATGGTGGCGATATTGATGGGTGTTTTCTTCTCTCGTAGGGCAAGGATCCCCCGGAAGATCGCTCGATGCTGCACCTCACTGAAATCTTCTTCCTCGATATCTGGAATCGGGTGGCCCTGGAGGATGGCCCCCAAGATGGTCACTTCCACCTCATGGTTAGAAAGCATCCAGCCCTCCACAAAAAAAGTTCTTGACACGAATCCAAAGTTGTAATAGACTTATCTACGCAGGTGACGTGATCATCACCGTCACTGTGAAACTATCACAACTTTTGTGCTGCTGTCAAGAGGGGAGGTGATACTTAACCCCTACGTGGAGGAGGGAATGTGGACTGAGGGGCCGAAAAAGAAAGGAGTGTTAGTATGTATGGGGAAGATCGTACTGATTGGGAAAAGCTAAGGTTCGAGCTTGAATCAGAGCGGGAAAGACTTGGACTTAACAAGACCGAGTTCGCTCGCAGGCTCAAGATCTCGCAGTCAATGTACTCCATGTTCGTAAGTGGAGTACGACCACGGCTAGGGCGTGACACTTTCCGGGCTGTTTGCGATTACTTTGGGGTGGATCCTTCCCACTGGGATAAGCCTCTAAAGGAAAAGGAACCCGAAGAAATCATAAAATTGAAGCTGGTGCTTAAAAGCCCGGAGATATTGGGGGACAAGCAGGAAATGCTGTCTGTGATCAAGAACATGATTGAAATTTTATACAAGAGCTTACCAGGGAAAAGAGATGAGGTCTAAAAGAGAAAGAAAGAAAGAGAAAAAGTTAGTTCTTGAAAGTAAGTTAACTAACACTAGGGTGAATATATCTCTTGATTATATATCTAGTATATTATATAATACTAGAAGACATACCCACCCTAGAAGCATAAATCCTAAAAAGAACAATAAAATAGGTCGGAACCTGGGTGTTCGGGGGAGCGTTCCTGAAACCGAGTCGTTAGAAACGGCTCGTGATTTCGTTCACATAGACCTTTTGCCAGCAAAAACAGGAGGTTGCCTATGGAAAGTATCATGGTTTGATTAGGAAGGGGTGTGACAGGCCGTGACAAGAATACCACATATTACAACAAATCGGCTATTTTCGTGACAAAGGGTGACACAAGGAGCAACAATGGAAGCATTAGGCGCAATTGAAGATGCCATTGCCAAACTTACCCCTGTGCATCCGGGGGCCACGGTCGACGTCGTTATCAACGGCTGTTCTGTCCGTTTCACTCTTACAAGCGAGTGGTTGGATGGCCGGATGACTTCTCTGGTAATGGTAGCTGAGAATCAGTAGGGGCGGGAAGGAGGAAGAGGTTCTACCTCTTTCTTTTTACCCGCTTGGGATCACATCGGTTGTAAAAAGTACTTGACAAATGATGTGGTATCGTGTATACTGGTGACAAAGAAAGGAGGTGAAAGTATGGAACTGGGCGAATTTATTAGTAAGTTGGATTACCTCTGGAGGAAATACGAAAAACATAGAAATAGGTTTTACCCAGTTGCTTTCGGAGCTTTATCTGTTCTCATCAGTGATCCGGAAGACAGAGAAGTGGCTCTGAAGGTAATCGAAAGATCGATGCAGGAGATCTTGCAGAAGGAGGTGCAGAATGAAACTCAGAAATACTCATAGGCTGCCCACTGCCCTGGTGGCAGCCGTAACGAACGATCCTTATAACGCTGGGGAATGTGACTTCACCACAAGCACGCTTATTCTCCCTCCCCAGATCTACCAGCTTCGGCTGCGGTACTGGGATCAGATTGAGGAAGATGCAATGGATCGCATCTGGTCTCTTCTTGGGCAGGCGATCCATCATATTCTCGAACGGGGAGCCAAGGATTCCGCTATCTTCAAAGGAAAGAATTACCTGTTTGAGCAGCGAGTGTTTTTCCAAGTAGACAACAGGGTGGTTTCCACCCAGATCGACCACTGGGTTGATGGTACCTTATTCGACTATAAGGTGACGTCGGTCTGGTCGGTGATTGATGGCCCAAAGCCAGAGTGGACTGCCCAGCTGAATATCGGAGCATATGGTTTAAGGGTAACCCACAACCTGGAAACCACGGCCCTGAAAAACGTATGTATCTTGCGTGATTGGTCTATGAACAGGGCTAAGCGGGGGCAGGGGTACCCACCAAACCAAGTGAAGACGGTGTCTAATAAGCTTTGGACGATGGAGGAGCAGTACGATTTCATCAGTAGGCGTATTGCCCTCCACGAGGCAGCTGGAGAAGTTTCCGATGAAGAGTTGGCCGAGCTTTTTCCCTGTAGTTTCGAAGAACGATGGGCCAAGCCAACCACCTATGCCGTAATGAAGAAGGGCAGGAAGACTGCCCTCCGGGTTTTCGCCTCAAAGGAAGAGGCAGAGAACTTCTTCCTTGCGAATGGAGGACTTAAGAGCGATGTCCTCCGCATTGAGGTACGTCCCGGCGAGCAGACCCGGTGCGAGAAGTATTGCTCTGTCGCACCGTTTTGCCACCAGTTCAAAGCTTTGAAAGCTGCATAAGGAGGTGTGCTATGGCTGCAAAGAAAAAGGAAGAAAAGAAAGAGCTTTCTCTCCTCCAAAAGCTCATGGAGATTCGGAAAGCTGTTGGATATCTCCAAAAGGAAAACCATAACCGTACCCAGGGATTCTCCTATGTTTCCTCCAGCCAGGTGCTGGGGGCGGTACGTGAGAAGATGAACGAACTGGGTCTTCTCATCGTACCGAAGGTTAGGGAAACCCAGTTCGACATATTGGAGGGTCAGAAACAAAATCTCACCCACTTGTGGCTTACCTACACGTGGGTGGATGTCGTTACTGGCGAGGAAATGGAGATTCCCTGGTACGGTCAGGGTGCGGATATGCATGAGAAGGGCGTTGGGAAAGCCCTTACTTATGCAGAGAAGTACTTCATTTTGAAGTTCTTCAATATCCCCACCGACAAGGATGATCCAGACGCCTGGGAGGGCAAGCACAATGATAACGCCCCTTCCCAAAGGCAGAATCACAATAAGCCAGCCCCCCAGGCAGGGTCAAAGTATATCACAATTGGCTCCAGCCTGCACAAGAAACTTGAAGCCTGGATCCGGGACAACATCGGTAAGGGCGATGATGCTCGTGAGGCCTTTAAGTTGTGGGCCAAGTCGATTGATCGGCTGGACGGTCTGGACGATGCTGAGCTTTCCATGAAGGGAATACACCGTCATCTAGCTGAATCGATCCTAAAACGGCCCCAGGCTGCCCTGGATTCCTTTACTGAATGGTATGAGCAGTACAAGCTCGACCAGAAAGTACAGGAAGCCCAGGATGTCTTCGAGGGTGCGGAGAGGGTCGCATGAGCCGTATCCAGAAGAGCAAGCGGGCACGTGAGGTGGAGAGGCTGAACCGCTGGCTTGGAATTCATAAGTCAGTGGGTCGCCCCTCCCACCTTTCAGGCTGGGCCAGATGGTGTCGTAATTATAAACATCGGAATTATCACAGGTGTGGTGATGACTACAAAAAACATGATAGATTGGAAGCAGTGTCCTGAGTGCTTCAAGTGGTTCAAACGCCATCCCCGAGAAGGGAGGGCACATTTCGCCAGGGTAAGGTTCTGCAGTAAGAAATGTAGATTGGCTTGGCAAAAGGCTGGGAAGGGCCGTGTAAGGGCCAAGCATTTACCCGGCGGGAAAAAGTGTTCAGTAGAGGGATGTGAGAATTTCATTCCTCCAGGGCACCGCTTCCTGTGTGATTATCACTATAGGAACAGCGATGTCCTGGAGATGCAGGACATGCTTGAGGAATCTTACAACGTAACACTGAGGAGACATTTCTATTGTGGTACTGGGCTGCCACAGGATGGCCCTGTACCGAATACCACGAAAGTTCTTTCCGCTGATGAGTACACGCAGGAAGAACTTGAATACTACCTTGAATACGGCGAACTGCCAGAAAGGAGGGAGGCAATATGATAGAACAGTTCCATAGCAAAATATGGGTGAGGGCCAAAAAGAAAGAGTTGATTAAGGAATTCCCGGATCCAATCACCCGGACTCGTCATATTGTCCGAGCAGATGGGGATGTAATATTCGAATACGATCCGTCGTTCAATATCCAGTTGGAAACTGTCGTATCACTCATTGCGGAAAAATTCGAACTCGATTTGAAAGTTGATACTCTGAAAATAAAGACTGTGGAAGATAACTACATCAACATCAATGGCGACTTCCATAGAGTATGCGAGGAACCTCATGATAGCAGTGTTCCAACTCATATTCGGGTAACTACTTACGGAAGCGAATTGGAAGCAACGGAAAGGAGACACAAAGAAAAGGTTGACGAGGTGAAAGCAGCCCTCCGGGAAGCTGGATTTGAGGTAATCGGAGGGCAATGCTTTGTCCATCTAAAGGAGGAGTGTTGACGTGAGATCCGGCATCCGGCATAATGATCTCTTGAAAGGAGGGATCATGCAGGTTGGCGGTATTTACACCGACCAAAAGTGTCGGGTGTGCGGATCTACGTTGAGAGATAATCACCGGGATGGGCTTGTTTGCTCGAAACATCCAGAGCAGCGGGCTAGTAGGTTCATTGTCCGGCTTGGAAAGTTGAGCCGCAGGTTTAAGGCCTACGATCAGGCCCAGCAAGCCCTTACCCTGCTGAGAGCGGAGAAAACCAGGGGGACTTTTGATCACCGGGAGTACCTTGTTCGTTCTCCGCTTTCAGTAAGTAGCCAGATTGAGAAGTACCTGGAGCATAAGGCTGTGGATCTCCGGCCCAATACGCTGCGTTCCTACAGGCTCCATGCGAAAAGAGTCTGTGGGTTTTTTGGAGATCTCCCTATAAGCCGGATTACCTATGCAGACCTGGAAGATTTCAAATTTAGTCTCCGGGATCTGTCCTCCAAGTCCATCAGCCTTACCCTGAAATTCCTTCAGGCGTTTCTCAACTGGTGCAAAGACCGTGGTGACCTCCGGGAGGTGCCGAAATTCCCCAGTTGCCGGGTGGAAATGCAGATGCGGAAAATAATCACCAAAGAACAGCAGGCCCAGGTGCTGTCACTGATTTATGAGAAGCACTGGAAAACGAAACCAAGAGCCTGCATTGGAATAAGGCTGCTGTGCACATACCCAAACCTGAGACCCGGCGAGCTATTACAGGTACAGGAGAAACACATAAACAGGGAAGAACACGTAATCATTATTGAGCACCCGAAAGAAACACGGAATCCTAAGTTTATACTCCTGAGTAATGACGAGATGGATGAAATCAATTCACTGCCACGTGGCTTCCCGGAAATGTATTTTCTGCGCCATGATGTTGGTACTGGTGGGGTGTTGCCCGGCACCCGGTACGGGAAGAACCTGCTCCATTCAATATGGAAGGATGCCTGTAGCGAGTTAGGCATCAACGGGGTCTCCCTGTATGCCGGAACCAAGCATACTACCATCAGTGCCTGGGCGCAGACTCATTCTGAATCTGTTATCAGATCGGCTACTGGTCATATGAGCGATGCTCTTCGTCGGTACATTGTGATAAATGACGAGGTATTACAAAAGCTCTACCAGGAAGCTAGACCAAAAGTGTAAACGAAATGAAAACGTTTTTCAGGAGATTTCAGAAGGGTAAAGTGCTGGAAATTAAAGAGAAAAAGTGGTGGGCGGGGAGAGATTCGAACTCGCCCATTGACAGTAACCATGCGGCTCCGCAGCTGCTTGTAACGAAAGTGTAAACGGAGGTTCTTTTTTTTATGTCCGAAAACATTACAGAAGTTGTGAAACATGGCGCACCTGTGCCAGGGTATTGCGACGGCTGCCACAAGATCAAGGACGGCAAATGCACAGTTTACGCTTCGCCATATTTGAAGGTGGCAGCATCTAGAGGGAATATTCTCGGCTGTGCCTTCAGTCCCATCGCAAGGAAGCAATCAGCTGAAGAGTACTACCGCAAGAACCCCGAGCGGCAAAGAGTGGGCCAGCAAAAGCAAAAGAAAAGAAAGAAGTAGGAGGGTAGTCATGAAGAAGATTATCTTTTTCATTTTACTACTGGTCGCAACTCCTGTTTATGCAGGTTCGTTGGAGGTTGCTGTTGGTTTGATGCCCAATGGTCATTCGGAAGGTCTTACACATAGATGTGTTAATTCCGGTGGAGCATTAGGGGTCTCGTATAATGAAGAAGTGTTTTCATACAAATTCTTCGGGTTGCATGTAGCACCAGCTGTTATTGTCTCGAATTACGAGACTGCTCATAGGGATAAAGTAACTGAACCAGAAAGCAAAAAAAGGCGAGAAACTGCGTTCAACACTGGAGTAATAGTTCGCCCAACAATAAGTATCGGGAAATTGTCGGGCTTTTACACAATAGGTGTTGGCGGAGATTGGATGGAGAACGCTGGTTTCGATCTTGCCTACAGGAAGGGAACTGGTATTGCTTTTGATCTCGACGACAAAACACGCATTTCCTTCTCATTAGAAAAGGTAATACGTAGAGATGGTAGTTTTTATAAGTATTGCTTTCTTTCTTTGCAGTGGAGGTTTTAAATGGTTTTGACTTCCGTGGTGTTAGATGCTTATGCCGATTTCGATAGCTACGCAAAGGCAGTAAGGAAAACCAAATTTAAGGGCAAAATATGTGGCAGTGGTTTACTCATGAGCAACATAACACAAGCCGAAGAGTGGCGGTATCATTTCTGTACGGATTTCTTCACTAAAACGAAGGAGAAAGACATTGTGGTACGTCATTTCAGAAAAAACCACTATGATAAAGAAGTCTTTTGTATCGTCTACAAGTGGAAAAAGGGTTGGGAATTGGCTGGAAAACATCAGATCGGAGCTTGCCCTTATTGTGAATACAAAAGAATTGATAAGGAGAGAATGGATGAGGAGTATGACGTATGCTGATAGTTAGTCGTACTTGGGGTAGGAGTGGGTGTATCCTGGGAGTAGTTGTTGATGGTGCATACTACATCTTAACCCCTGATATTTGCGTCGGAGGAATGGAGTATTTTGGAGTATGGGTAAAACAGGATCGCTATCCTCATTGGCCCCTATTCCAAAGAAGTTGGGGGTAATCATGAACAAATACTATGAATTAATGCTGATTGATGCAGCTGAGAAATACACTGATGATATGGCGGCGTGTCCTTTTTGCGAGGCTGTCACCCAAAACGCTGATGATATGGCAGCACTTTTTAAGATTGATGATCTTTCGCTCAAACTCAATCAATGTGAAAATTGCATAATGGTAAACCTCGCCAAACGGTGGGGGTTCATTGACGAGGGTGGAGGTATTGAATTTCAGGACCTCAGTTGTGAAGCAATCGGCCGGGCCATCCTTTATCATTGGGAGGATGGGTTCAGTTATTTGCATGAGGATAAATAATGAAAGAGTGTCCTTTGGGAGGACGGTTTGATATTTGAGCTTAATTATATGCTTGGAGGGCAGGAATGAATAAATACTATGAACTGATGCTTGAAAGAGCAGCTAAGGTCTATGCAGGACTGATAAGTAAGAGGTGTCCTTTTTGTGAAGCTGTCTCACAGAATGCCAAGGATATGGCAAAGATCTTTCGAGACCCGGATTTGGGAATGACGCTCAATATGTGTGTGGAATGCCCAATGGTAAATCTCGCACGTAGGTGGGGCTACATTGACGAGAACGAATTTGAATACAATGAATTTGATTGTGAGGTAATCGGTCAACTCATTAACGCATACTGGCACCTCCAGGATTGGAAGGCTGTCTACGCAGGGGAGGAGTATTAAATGAAAGAGTGTCCTTTCTGTAACAGACTTGATGCCTTTTTGGAGAACGAGCACTGGCAGGCCATCTATGACAAATACCCCGTAACAGATGGTCATGCTCTATTGATATCCAGAGTACATATTCAGAATCCCTTTTTTCTGAAACCAGAAGAATGGTACGCCTTCCAGTCAATACTACCTGCAACCTTGCAATATCTATTTGCGCTGGATTCTTCCATTAAGGGATTCAATATCGGTCTCAATATGGGGGTTGTAGCTGGCCAGACTGTGCCGCACCTGCACGTCCATGTCATTCCCAGGCGTCCGAATGACATACCGGACAGCCATTGTGGAATAAGGATGGTCAACCCAAAGAAAGCGTACTACTGGAGAAGTAATTAAGAATAGGATGTCATAAGGAGGACTCATGGAACAAGAAAAGTATGATGCCGAAACAGCCCATTGTGACAATACCTCTTGTCCTTGCCATACTGGTGGGGCAATAGATGGTTCCGAAGTCCGCACTGGCGAATGTGCGGATATGTCTGATCGGGAAGACATGTATAGTAACTATGATGAGCTTCACAGGATCCTGGATGAAGCAGCGTGTCAAGCTGTCGATGGTAAGGGCAGTAGACGCCATGCAGATGGCGAACCCTTCGAACGGCAAAAAATCTGTGTGATGGCAAGGTGGCTGCGGGGTAACCTGGCTGCAGGGCCGCTCTTCCAGGCAGCCAAAAAGATCTTCGAATCTACTAGGCTGTGTCATGATGCAGCTATTGAAGAGTTATATGGAGCAATCATTTACATTGCTGCTGCAATTTACTTGATAAAAGAGGATGCGGATGGAGGAAACCAATGGAAAGTATAGAGAAAGCTCCCCTGGGTTGTAAGTACTGCGGGGAGCCTGAGCTTCAATGGCACACAGACGGCAGCTGGAATTACGTAGAGCACCCGAAAGATGTGGTGGCCTTCACCTGCTCCGTCTGCATGATGAAAAAACTAGCAGGACACAAGGTAGAGGAGTTTGATCTGAAGGAATGGCGCAAGGAGAAGAAGCTGACCCAGGCTAAAGTTGCTAACCACCTGGGTGTCACCCAAGCCAGGGTGGCTGCCATTGAATCTGGACGGCGCAAAATGCCCGCCAGATGGCACCGTGTGCTTCAGAAAATATAACCACCCTATACTATCCTATTGGTTGGTTATATTTTAGGCGAAAAAATCTAATGATTTCAATACCAATTTTGGCCAAAAATAGGGGGTCTGAGATATGAAACCAAAGGATGTCGCAAAAGCTCGGAAACCACAGGTCGGATTACTCAGACCCCGCCCCAAGCCAAAGAAGAAGTATAACCGTTCGAAGGCGAAACGTCGCTACTACAAGGAAATTCAGTTGGAATTGGAGTTGTGGCAATGACTATCTTTGGAGGAGAAATAAGGTCAGATGGGGTGCGCCTCGGAGGGTTTTATGTGAACTGCACCCGGTGTGGGTGGCATTCAACTGTAGAGTGGGATGGGAAATCATTCCATTGTTCCCATTGCGGGAACCACTGTGAGTTCAACCAGCTTTCCGAGCAAGAAGAAGGAGGAGGAACAGCAGATCCTCTTTCCTCAAACTCTTAAACACTTCAACAGTTGCATCCTCCACCTCTTCCTCCTTAGCATCGGGGTAGTAGAGGTGGAGGAACTCATGCACCAGGGCGGGCAGGAGATAACCACCTGGATCAAGCTTGATTCTGTAAATTACATCATCCTCATTATCATCCACATTGTAGATTTCAAGCAGGCCATGTAATGGATCCGGCAGCTTTTCAAATTTGATGATTACATCTGGGGATTCCAATAGTGCAGTCATAAAAACCATGAATTCTTTAATGTCTTTTTTCTTCATACCAATCCCTCAATATGGAATAGAGTATGGCAGCCCCCATTGAGAAGAGGAAGGCAGCCGTACCCAGGGCTAGTCGTAATCGGCTCCACATGGTAGATCTTTCTTATCCAGTAATAACATGGGTCTGCCACAGAAGGGACACCGTGTTTCCACGGTATCCCATTCCAGGTCTACTTCGATGACAAACCCACATCTGCAGTACCAGTAGGGGTCTCTTACTTCCATCGTGTCCTTCTAATAGTGGCAGATGGGTGAACGTAATAGTAGGTGGTCTCAGAATCTGGTGGAAATTCATCGTCCCGGAGGAAGCTGCGATACCAGGTGTTTCTACGTGTAACTGGGTATGCTTTGATGCCCAGGTATATACCGAATCTCCTGAGAGCTATCGAAGTAAATACCACAGGAAAGATGGGGATCTTGATAGTAAACCAGATGTGTTCAGCATGAAGCCAAGCATTTACCGGGTAGAATATTCTTTTCCACCAGGGGAACCCCGCCTTCTTGCGCTTTGCTCTCCATGCAGGGGTAGCCAGTTTCCACATAAGCCAGATTTTTTTGACTGGGAAAACAAGCCTTGCTAGGCCAACTTGGAATACCACCCCGAAGCCATGGGGCTGGTAGAATTGCCTGTCATGGTCAAACCATAGGCCGTGTTCAAAAGTGCCTGCAGAAAAGCTGAGGCCGTATACTTTGTGCAGCATCCCTACTCCTCCTAGTATACTTTCCCACCAAATGCTACCTTGCCATTATTGACAAAAAGATGATGGGCCTGGAACTCACCATCCCCGTAATATTCCACCCAGCCAAAACCATGCACCCAGCGGTTCGGTTTGTTCCGCTGGTAATGAGGATTGAGATCGCACAGACATCCAACTGCTATGGCAATGTATTGCTCCTGACTGGCACGGAGACGCATGATGGTTGCTTGGTGGTCATGCATGTGGCCATACATACAATTATCACCCATGACTTGCAGAGTCTTGTTGGCATGGTATTTGTTAACGTACCAGCCGTGGAGAAAATTCATCTTTCCTACCCTGTAAACCCTATTGATTTCTACCCATTCGAAGCCCCGTTCCCGGAGACACAAATTCTTGACAACATCAATAAAGCCAAGCATCTCTGGGTTGCGTTCCAGATACTGCTTGGCCCAATGCTCATGGTTGCCTTCGAGATATACAAAGCGTGCTTTTTTGCAATGCTTCTGCAAATAATCCAGTTCTTTTTGCGCCAACTCGATTTCGTTCCAGTATCTCTTTCCCTCGATCAGCCCACGTTTCTGGAGATCCCAGTGCGAGAGTGCTCCCATATTCATGAAGTCACCACCAAGAATGATCCAATCAGGTTGCATTGCCTTGACAAACTTCTTGGCCCCCTCCCACGCCGGACACGGCGGCAGGGAGGGATCGAGATGCACGTCAGCCAGGAAAGCCAACGTGTAGTCGATACTCCTCATAGACCCTCCTACTTCTTGCGGTTCATCATGTAATTGGCAAACTTGCGGTACCCAAAACTGGCAGCTACAGCAAGGCCAAAAGCAGCCTTGTACCAGTCGGGTGTAAGCTGCAGGGCCTCAAATCCCTTCTTGACATAGATATCCATGCCGGGAATGAAGCACAGGATTGCAGGCACTGAAAGAAGAAGGACAAACCACTCATCCTTCCAGGAGGACTGAGACCCCTCCGCCATTATTTGATCCCACTTGATGTCTGCTTGCTGAGCAGTCTGGGCCAGCTTGATAATCCCCTCGGCTTTTGCCTTTTGGATTTCGAGCTTGACCTGCTGCTCCATTTTCTTACGCTCCTGCCAGTTTTTGATGGCATTACCAATAAGTTGGAAAGCCCCGGTGATTATTCCTACTACTGGGAAAGCCATTTATCCAATCCTCCTTCGTCGAAAAGTGCCCCGAGGACTTTATCTACCATGTCCTCCAGCTAGTATCAGTAGTATGTCCAGACTACAGCTGTGGGTAATGAAGGATCATCATCGACATGAATGAAATTGCTTCCGATACCAATTCTCTTGAATCCAACACGCATCAATGCTTCCAGGATGTAGTATCTGGCCCTACTGTTGGCCACTTTGATATCGGCTGCATAGCCTCTAAGGTGAGCAGAATTCTTCTTGCCCCCTACCCTGTCATTGTGCCTTTCGCACCTGTAGCCGGAAGTAATGAAGAAAGGGACGATCGAGTAATCCCTGGCAAGATCTAGCTTGCGGAGGAAACCCTCGTCCATCTCCACCTTCCCGCAACAGGGGCAGGCAAATTCCACAAGGATAAAATGTTTCATTTCCATACAGTCCCCCTATCTTTTACTTGCGATTAACGTAACCACCACCGATAGAAACCCCGTAGTGAAAGTGGTGGCCAACCAGAAGATCCAACGACGAAGCCTGTTTGTTTCCTTCTCCAGGTTTTCAATTGCCTTGGTATGGGTTGCACACCGAGGCCCGCCTGTTTCGGAAGTCCAGGCGTCATACATTGAATCAACCTTTGTAGCAATTCTGATCAGGAGATCCCTGTCTTTGGTCGTGAATTCAGCCATTCGTCATCAACTCCCATTGCACTATTGAAGATTTTCTGTACTCCGGCAGAGATGTAGAGCATTGCCTGCTCAAGGATCTTCCCTTGCTCCTCGTCGAACTCCTTCCCTAGCATTGCTACACGCATACAATAGGAATATTGCTTATCCACATCCGGGTTGAATGGATCGTAGAAGATGACGGCATAACCGATAGGAATACCTTCACGCTTGTACATATCCTCCCGGATTGCTCCGATGGTCTTTTCAATCATCTTGCTTTTGCTGGCTATCGCCATTGGATTACTTGCCATAATCAAGTCCCCTTGCTAGAGCCACTGCCGGGTCTTCCTTCATTTCCTCAAGGAAGTCGGCCAATAAGGTTTGAATTTTTTGTAGGAAGCTGACGAGTTGGCTGTCTGAGATGTATTCCAGTTTGTGAAGGCGAGTTACATATGGCATCATCATTGTCTGGATTTCATATTTAAGATCTTCAGCAAAGCAAGTGTGATCTGTCAGGTCTTTTCGCAATTTCCTATAGGAATCAGCCCAACGAGAAGCCATTAAAAAGAGCGTGTCTAGCTCCCTTTTACCGATCTCTGCTCTTTCCATTGTCTTTCCTGTTGCCTAAAGCCACACAGTACAAATGAGCAAGCCGGGATAAGTAGATGGCCTGATCGACGTTGCCTGTGCGGACAGCTTCGGCTGCAGCCCTGAGATACTTCAGGGCGTCCTCTGTCGTAATTTTCTTCTTCTTCCCCACACATTGCACTTCCTCCTTATTGGTAGTGTAGCACAATATTATTGACGTTGTCAAAGGAATATTGCATCAGTTGTGATAAATTACCGCCTAGATCTATTTCTCCTGGTGGGCCTTGTCCGTCTCCTTCTACGGCTAGATTGTCTAGGTTTACTCATACCGCTGCCGACAATGGCCTCTGGCAGCGATTGTCCCCATGTCAAACGTTTGGTCGTTTTGGAGATCTGTGCCGTACCAGGAACCCCGGCTGCCCTACCAGCGATATTCAACCAGCTGGCTTGTGGCCCAGGTGTGCCACTTGCTTTCTGTGCAACATCCTGAGCAAGTTCCAATAGGGGGCCGCCAACACTGGAACCGTACTTAACCGGGCCACCTATTACTGGGACTATTTCTATGCCTTCGGAAGCGGCTCCACCCAGGACTGACTTATCTTTCTTATAAGCCCGGTAGGCCCCCTTGATTGGGGCTGGCATTGGAGAAGGAATACCAAGGAGATCTTCGAAGACTATATTAGTAATTGCTGCAGCAACCATGTATCGAGCCACACGTTTCATGGCAACATCAAGGGGGATGTGTTTGTTTTTAATACCCAACACATCCTTCACCAGGAAGTTCCAGTTGTTGATGGTAAATGTCTGGAACAGTGTTGCAGCTTTGCCTTCTATGGTTGTTTGGATGGGAGCCACATCGATCCTATGGCCACTACCCTGGGTTTTAACCACAGTATCGTCTGCGTATCTAATAGCTCGCTCCATGGAGTAGCCCCTGACTTCCCTGGCATACTTGTAGGCACCCCACCAAGTAGCACGTGCTGTTTCCATATCCAAATATCGCAGGGGCCATGTACCAGCACTGACTATCTGTGATTTATATTTGGCTAGACGACCAAGTTTTGTATGACTAATATCGGCGATAGTGACATCAAATTCCCTGGCCAGTAATGCACTGTGCTTTTTAATGAATGCTCTGGTTTTAGGATCAAGAATACCTCGAATACCTTCGAGAGTGTATTTGCCGCCTATCTTCGCATAGGTATTGATGATAGCCGTCGGCTGCACCAGAGCCGTGCGGAAATTATAGGTGAGAATCGAAGCAGCTACATTATGGGTGAGTTTCTGAACCATTATAGCAATCGGCTTCGGCAGCATAGTATCAGCTGGTTTGCCGGATACCTGATCGAGCCATTTCCGCAGGAAGGTGTAGGTATTTGGAGCAGCTTCACGTAGTTTAAAGCCATCAAGATCAAGTAGAAGTTCTCGTCCCTTGGCGAGAGGTTTCGCCAGATAGATGCTTTCCAGAGTATGACCAGCATACTTGTCAAACATATCGAGGGCATCCAGTCGTACACCCTTGGACTTCATAAGAAGATCGAGACGTCTGTGCTTGGCATACCGGAAAGGCAGGTTGACGAGATCGATTACTTCCGTGTCAATAAGAGGAGCATACTCATGATCTGCTACCTTGAAGCCCAATTTCTTGTACCATGGCTGCAGCCTAAAGAAGGTGAAATAATCTTCTTGGTAGTTAAACGGTTCCTTACCAATAGCAATTCTGGCATCATTGAGCCTTTCATAGAACTCATCCAGTTTGTCCCGGATGAACTCATACATCTTCATTTCATTGGGGGAAAGTTCTGGTATTTCCACACCCATTTTATTCAAGATTTCCACACCGCCTCGCTGTTGGGCTACAGCATAAGCACCAATACGTTTCTCGCTCTTTCGATTGATGCCAAGTTCTTTCCTCATCTGCTTCAGTTGTTCTCGGAGGGCAAGGTGCTCTCGACGGGCTGCAACTATGGCATCACGCACTGGATAATAGAAGAGATCCATTGCTTTCTGCCCCAGCTGCTCAAATACCCGGATTGGATTCTCTACCCAGCCTGCACCCCACTTACCACTGGAAGATCTAAGTATCCTGGGTTCCAGGTCGGGCAGGGCCTGCATGGCGAACTTTTCTACTTCTGTAATGGCTGGCTTATAGAGGCCTTTATATTTGCTTATACGACGTCGCTTGATAATCTTCTCCGGGTCACCACCTGTTTCCTCGGCCAGCCTGCGCTGTCGTTCCCAATCTTCAAGAGATTCTGCCCTTTTTGCGAAACGCTCCTTGGCTTTGCGTATGGCATTACAGACAGCCTCGTACATTCTCTGCAGACCGAAAGCTTCGACAGTGAAACCCTCGCCGAAGGGTTTCTCTCCTGCCCTTTCGGCAGCACTTATGGGCGATTCCTCACCAATTGCCCTGCTCAGGGCATCCTGAGCTATTACGTCGGTAGCTGCTGTCTGGAATTCCTCACTGGACAGAGAGTGATCGATGCCAATCGAACGGCTAATTCGTTCACGCATGATCATTTGTTGTCTGTCCTGTAGTTCTGCTTCTAGAGCACGGCCATACTTGTCAGCCTTGAAAGTACCGTGTTCACTGATATAGTCATTGGCAGCAGTGATAAGCTCATCGGTACGCATATAGAGAAGCATGCGCTTGTATTTTTCAATATCTTCTCTTGCTCGCCTGATATCTTCTGCTTGTAGGCGAAGCCTTTCCTTGGTAGCTTCCGGTACCTTCTCGTCCCGGAGGGCTTCCTCTCGGACCACTTTATCAGCAGCAAACTTTGCTCGTACTTCAGCGAGCTTCCGCCTACCAGCATCCAGGGTAAGATCTTTGAGATAGAAGGTGCTCCTGGTATCGGGATCAGTGAATTGATACCCCATGAAGGGGCCATCCTCCCCATAGGGGTACCATTTACCACCATAATCAAGGCCCAGCTTTTCACCTATATCTTTGGCAAGAACTTCGGTATCTACCGGAGGTTCCGGCTTGGGTTTAGGTTTCGGTACAGACCCGGTTTCTACTGGTTTGGCTTCCTCTTGCTTGGGCAGCCATTTCTGGACATATGGCTCCCTTACCCTGGAAGGTGGCACTATAGGGCCTGTATCTTTGATAACCGTTACTTTCTCTGGCTTAGGAGCGGGGACCACTTCCACTGGACTTTCTTTTGTCCATCCCCATTTGGGAGTGACTGTCTCTCTTACCTTGGAGGTGGGAATGGGCGCACCACGCTCTGGCGATACACGTACTTCTGGTTTTGGTTCAGGAGGAGGAATCACTTCTATAGGTTTTCCACCCTCACCTTTGGGAAGCCATTTAGGGATAACGGTTTCCCTGACAGTTGATTTGGGAATGGGTGCTCCTCTTTCGGGGATGACTGTGGTAACTGTTGGAGCACCAATGATATTGATTGCCTGTTCAGGTTCTGTTCCCCTGGGCTTCCACCTCTCGATATACGGCTCCAATGGAGTGACTCCCCTTGCAGGCAGGGGGGCACTACCTGTTGGCTCCTGGGGCCGGAGCAGGGGAGTCGGTTCATTGGAGGTTACGCTCAGTTTAGCGAGATCACCAGGAAGAGTTTTGATTTCTGCAGGCTTTAATGACTCTACAAACTTACCACCAGCTACATGTAGGGGTTTTAAGAGCGCACCTATAGTGGCGTATTCGAGGAAGGTGGTCGTTGCTTCTGTTGGCATATAAGGAAGGCCGAGTTCATCCATGGTACGCAGGTACTCTTCATTGCTCGAAGTATCTGCAGCTTCTCCCACAGCCCTCCAAAATTCCGATATCTTCTGAATGGGCCATGTAGCCCAATGGGTGTAGGTCTTCCCGTATTCGCTCTTGGGTTTATAGGTGAGAGCTTCGGCTACTTTCTCACCAGCCTTCTTGGCTTCCTCCTTACTGGAACCAGTAAGAAACTTGTAGGCTGAAACAGCAAGCGACGCCGGGTAGGCAAACATTCCAGTGCCTAGAGTATAAGCTGTCTCAGCAAGGCCACCAATAGGGCCAGTAACAGGATTCTCAGCAAGAAACCTGTCAGTTGCTTCTGCAAGATTATTGAGATCTGTTTCTGTAGGTGCTGAAGCATCAGTCAGTTTCTGCTTTGGGAGAATAACTGGCCCGACCAGTTGTGTTTCTTGCTTGGACTCCTCTTTCTTGGGTTCCCCATCCACCCATTGCACCCTGGATAGATCTATGCCTGGGGCTGGCTTTAATTCGTCAACCCACTGGATTTTACTAAGATCTATCCCAGGGGCAGCCTTCAGCTTACCAGTCGTAGTAGTCGACATAGCCATCCTCGTACACCACTACCTTTTTACCTTGATAAAAGCCCTTTTTGACTATCTTGCCGTGTGGGTTCTCTTTCTTCTGCTCCGGTGCTGTTCCTATCACGCCAGATTTCTTGTACTGGTCGAGATAGTATTGCACTCGCTCTTCCAGGGCATCGTTGTAACGCTGCCTGTACTCCTCCTCACTTTCCCCACCAAAGCCCAGGAAGCCGCCTTCCTTAGCTGGGAAAAGATCTGTATCCAGGAGATCATTCCTGGCTGCGGAGATTGCCTTATCAACTACTTGTCTTGGCACACCTTCAGGTTTATTCTTTTTCAGTTCAGCTTCGGCTTTGAGCACATCACTGTGTTTTACCAGTATCTTCGGAGCAGCCCATCCATGCGTCTCCTCTGCTATGAGATTACCCTTATCGTCCCACTTCTGTACCCAGTGTTCCTTGAGATCCTCTTTCGGTACACCAAGAGCCTGGGCAATTCTGTCATTGGGTATGCCAAGCTCTTTCAGTACTTTCACCTTTTGGGCGTACTGATTCTCGGTTGCCTTTGGGAGGGCACCCATAGCACGCTTGATCTCCTCATCAGTGAAACCAGCATCACGCATAGCCTGGATCTTCTGCTCGTAATCGGAGGGTTTCTCCGGCTCCTGGAAAGTTGGCCACTGCTCTTCCCGGCCAGTAATGGGGTCGAAGTAAACTGTGCCGGGTTTACCACCTATATCTACATTTTCAATCGTTTGCGGCTTATAGTTGGGGACATTGTCCATCATGAATCTTTCCTGAAGCATTTGTAAGGTTTTACCTTTGTCAATGATTTCAGCTTCAGGCAGATGAAAAGCCCCATCCTGCTCCGTGAAAGCTTGCTCTGTAGGCAGAGTTTTTGTAGGAGCAGGCATTTTGGCCCTTTCCAGTAGAGATGCCAGCATTTCCTGGTCACGAGGATCTGCCGGATCCATCACTTTTGTCCAGGCAGTCGCCGCTTTGATGGCTTCACGCTGAAGCTTGATGTCAGCTTCTGCCAGATCTTTTGGGTTGGCAGGGGAAGGTTCAGAAAGAGAACCACCCATCCAGGCAAGATAATGGGGCCTATGACGCTTGATATTGACATTGATATTCATCTATTAACCTCCGGGGATGTATGGCATTGTAAGCTTGTCAAATAAATTAAAAGCCAAGCTTCATACCGCCGCCGATATCCCAACCGGATGCACTACCCTTGGCCTTACCCTTGGTTTTGATCTTGCCTTTCTGCACTGGGGTAAGTTTCAACATATCAAGGATTTGCTCAAGCACCGGGCTATATTCCGGCTGGGTACGCAGCCACTCCCTGAACTGCGCTTCCAAACCTGCATTTTCCATTTGATACTGGGCTGCGCCTATACGAGACAGAGCATCCACAACCTGGGGGGCAACCTGCAGACCCATTTGCTCATACTGATCATAAAGATTCTGAGCAAACATATCAGTCAAGGCAGCCCGCTGCTCATGAATATCAGCCATCTTTTTGAGCATATCGGTAGAATGCTGTAAGCCCATATTTCTCATGGACTCCTTCAGGGCCGCATCCTCCTTCTGCCAGATAGGCTGCATATAACGCTCCCTGGCAGCAAGTCTTTCTTGTACTCCCTGCTCCCAATCCTGGGGACTGAGTACCCGATTCCAGGCAGCAAATGCGCCAGTACCCTGCATGGCGTCCTGAGCCAACTTGTTGAATACAGCACTCTGCGCTGTACCTGGAAGTTGTCCAGTGTAGGCAGGCAAGCCCTGGCCAAGACGTGGGGTCAGATAGTCGCCTATGAAGCTGGATGCAAGCTCCCTCTGTTCTGGCGTCCAGTACCAGATATCACGCTTCTCTTTGCTCTTTTGCTTGCTTTTCTGTTTGTCTTTAGAAAAGCCCCCTCCTAAACCAAAGAGACTCATCTTACTTCTCCTTCTCTTTTTTCTCCTTTATGGTATGCTTATCAAGCAGGCCATTGACGCTGCCAATAAGGCCACCCATATTGAAAGGAGTAATCTTGTTTCCCTGTTCCTCATTGAAGAATTTCTCCAGCAATGCTAAGAGTTCTGCTCTAAGACCTTTACCGTACATGGCTCCCCCTTCTGTTCTAATTGTCTATTTCTGGCTTCCTCAGCTGCCTTAACAAGCCCCATGAAACCAGTTGCTATTGCCTCTGTGTTTTCCCTAAGATACTTGACGTTTTCGTTCCGGCTGTTTTCAACTGCTGCCTGAATTCTAATTTGCCCCTGCTCCTGGCGAGCAAGAGAGGTGAATATCGCCTTGAACACGCAATGTTCTTCAACCTTTGTTTCGCCAGTCAGATCATTCTTCAAAACAATATCGATCAGACAGCCACATCTCTTTTTACCCTTCTTGCATTTGCCATCACAAAGCATAAAAGCCCCCTATTATGCTCCAACGTATTTGCAAAGAATTCCGACTGCCGCATAGGGCCGCCAGCTGGAATCTGAAGACACACTGTGGTTATGGGTTTCTGTGGAGGTATAAGCGTCAAAATTGAGCTTACCTTCAGTATCACCACTGACAAGTATACCTTTGGGGTTCTTGGCAGATTTATCTATTGCCACTTGAGTACCTGAAGAATCCCAAGTTTCATCTGCATCACTGGGGCCAGCGTATTCATACCACTGGTGTTTATGCGAATCGTTTCCAGTACTCAGGCCATCCACTTGCCAGCTACCAGCTTCATTGCCGCCATTTACATTATAGTCATGTGTACCACCTTTGACAGCAAGCACCCTATCCGTAGGTAGGCCGGTGGTAGACCAGCCTGTTGGGGCAGTATTTTCATACAAGTAGACAACTCTGGTATTTTCCACAAAGAAGTTATTTACTTTGTAGTCAATACTGGTATCAACACTCGAACTATCAATACCAACTTTGGCCTCTAGAGCTTCTACTGCATCCTGGAGATCATTTATATGTGCTGCTTGCACATAATCAACATTGTCTGTTTTAGTTGAAAAACTATCTAATGAAGTTGGAAAGTTTGTTGACATGACTTATTCCCCTCATCACTTCGTCAAACTCTTTGACAAAGTCAAATTCTTCAAGTGAGTTATATTCATTTAAAACTGCCGCCAATACCTGCGCCATCGTTCTTGGAGGTAACCCAACTTTTTGGCGTAAGATGTTTATTTCGTTAACCAGCAACCTAACAATGGCTTCCAGGAGCATAGGCCCCCATCGTTCATATACCTCTTCTCGGATTGCCATATCATTCTCCTAGTAGAACCATTGCATCACATCAATATAAATGAAAGTCCAATTTGCGTAATTGACTGTTTTGTAATAAATTTTCCTGTTGGAATCTAAACGCACAACAACATACCCGTAATTTGGAACATCAGCTTCAGTAGTATAAACTATATGGACTGCGTAATTATTGGTATTGTCTCTTGGTTTAAATTGAATGTATTTATAAGTAGCTGGAGCCTTAACACGAACACCTAATGCAACAAAACGAGCACCAGTAGGTACAATACCACTCAAGTCTAATTCATGGAAGTTCCCATCAGTAGTAAGATCACCTAGCACAAAGTCATGAGAACTTGGATCACGATCATCATCGTCAATTACAAATCTTACATCTTCCCAGGTTCCAGGAGTTCCGGCTGCAGTACATATCTTGAGAACTCCGTTCACAACACAAACATCACCAATTTCAGCTGTACCAGATGGAGTACTAGAGCGGTTATAAAAATGAAAATCAGCAACATTCTGTTCATAGTTAATATAGAACGGAATGTCTTTTGAAAGATGATTTATATATGCCAGAACTCCAGCACCATACTTGACATTATTACCATACTTAAAATTATTGCCATATTGCCCGGCTGCCCCATCGGGCATTAAAGCAATACCATCAGAAGTTATTTCAATCCGCTTATCTCCAGTAGAAGCCGTCCTGATTGTAGCTCCAGTAATATTGACGCCAGTAATATTGCCAGCATTAATATTTCCAAGATTTGCAGTAATTGCAGACAATTCATTAACATCCAACTTGTCTGTTGTAATTGAACCAGCGTAAATTTTAGAGCCGTCTATAAGAGTCCTGTCACTGTTATGTGCCCAGTAATCAGCCAGGCTCATACCATACCCTACTGGGTAACCAGCCGGGTTAAGATAGAGTGCCTTGACCTCATCTGCAGTAAGAACCTTTTTGTAAATTCTGAAACAGTCTATACAGCCATTTAGTGGGTCGGCACCGCCGGGATTGCCAGCGATGCCAAGATTGCCAGTATTGGAAATATCATTTCCACAATTAGTCCATGTCCAAGTAGTAAGAGGCTCTCCATCTTCATAAATGTAGACTGTCTTTTCCGAAACATCGAAGCAATAAGCATAATGGTGCCATTGCCAATCTCCATAACTAGCAGCTACAGTCTTTGAATCATAATTTCCGTCCTCTCTAATTACAAGACGAATGTCACCATCAAATGGACTACTAGGGTGGATATGAAACCTATTGTCATTGTCTTTGAATTTATAAAGCACTTTCGGGTAATTTGTAGATGGATTACTGTTTTTAATTTTCATCCACCACGAAACAGAAAAGTCAGCAGAGCCAAGATTGTAGAGGTCTTGTGACATATCACTGTTTGCAATCTTAACATTCCCGTCTGCCTCTAAGGCCTCCAAGGCTCTACCAGCTACACCTTGTACGAAACTGTCTACTGTACACTTATCATTGAAAGCAAGGTTATTTTTATTGCCTGATATATCTGGTACAAGCCCAACATCTTCATAGATATCAAAGTCCCAGGCAGCAATTAAATCAGCATCATCTGGAAACTTATAGTAGCTGTCGAGAGATAGTGTTGCTCTAATGTCTAAAGTACCAGCTGAATGATCATATTTTAGACCTGCATTATCATTGTCGAAATCACCGATGTAGGCATCCCCAGCGTCATCGCCATTAAATATAAATTCCAGTACCTTTAGACCAGCACTGGTATAGCCCGCTAGCCTGGTATTATTCACCAAAAAGCCGCCATCACTTGTGGGATCATCAGCAGTTTTTATCACCCCAGATGTATAAATCTGGTATTCGAATTCCTTGATCACACCAGACGAGAATGTGGGAGCACTACCGTCTGTTGGGATGTTTACAGTTATTCCAAGCGTATCATCATAACATTCAATTCCGCTGGGGCTAATGATCACATAGTTATCACTATTATAAGCCTTCAGTCTTTTGTTTGTTGCATCAAGCTCAATGCCTGTTTTGTAGATCTTACTAGAATCGATATCCCAACCAGCAATGCTACCACCAGTTGCAAGAATATCCGATACGGAGAGAACCCCGCCATCAGTAAGCTCAGCATTTGTCCCCTTCCAAGTTATCTTTGTACCATCGAACTTGAAAAACTGATTGGAACCATCACCGATGTAGGCCCTGGGAGAGCCGGAATTGTAATCAAGCTGGATGCCCTGATTGCCAAATGTAATATCACTGATGGTAATCTTCTTATTGGCAGAATCTAGGACGATGTTATTATCGGTCGAATAAAGAACGGTAGCTCCGATTGTGAAACCACCTATTTCTCCTGCACTTGCCTTCAGGGTACCCTTAACTTCAAGGGTACTACCATCCCAGGTAAGATAGTTACCATTGTCTCCCTTAAAGCCAAACGTACCATCATCATTGATGTAACACATCCATTGGGAGCCATCATGATAACCGATGGTTTCCCCATGAACATAAGCACCAGCTTGATTCGGAGTAGCATCCTTGGGCATCAGCTTGACTACCAGATCACCAAGCTCCCGCATAAAGGAAGTCATGGCCGAAGAATGCCGCTGTGCCCATTCGAGCAGCTGTTCACTCCTCAGTGGAGGATCCGGAAAGTTTTGCTTCAGTAGAGCCATTACCTGATACCCTCATCCACACCGTAGAAACGTTGGCCCTCAATGGCAACATTGCCGCTGCCCTCTATTTTGATACGATGCTTTTTACCAAAGACGTCAAACCAAGCCACACCATCTACTTCTTCATTATCAGCACCGTCATAATCGTCATACATATCAATGTCACAAGAAGAGGGATAAGTTTTTCCACCATTTGTCGAGACCTTTACTGTGGCTGTAACATCGCCTTCTTTGCGGAACATTAATCTGTATTCCTGGAGCCTGAATTGTCGAGCGAATTTACCAGCCAGCTTGTAATCCATGAATGTAGCCACCCAGTCTATCGTTGTACCATCGAAACTATCCAGGGTGGGATCGAACTTATAAACATAGCCATCGTTGTCACCAACAAGCACTTGAGAAAAGGCAGCATCAGAATAATAATCACCAATATTGCCGTCGAGATCACCAATGGTTCCTTCAAGGTTACCTATTTTAAAATGTTCCCTGAATCTACCTTCGGCAGCTGCAGTAAATTTCTTGCCAGTTTGGATCTTGGTAGACCAAATGGTTTCGCCAGTTCTGATATAGTGCCCCATATCGAAGGCAAACATTCTTACAGCCCAGCCAGAAGTATTATTGTTTGCCGGAACAGCCAAGATGATTGAATCGAGTTTGGGATAATAAAAAGCGAAACTATACTTTAAAGTGTCATCATTACCCCAATCTCGTATCCTGTCGGCAATGTCATCTCCTATTGGATAATAATGCCCATCTTTGGCTATAAGGTAACAGTTCAAATCACTGCCTAGAAAGAACCCACGGTCATAGAGCCAGCACTTAATAATGGTCTTCGGAGCCGGACAACCAATTGGTGCGTAATTGTCATCATAGCGGAAGGGAGGGTCATAACCCGTAGAACGACAGATAGCAATTGAGTTCTCCTTGATAATGTATCTGATATCGCCAAAAATCAAATCACCCTGGATATCGCCAGCATCTTCTCGGAGGTCAACAGTGCCAGCGGTACCACCACTCCAATCTTCTGCATCATCTACATTACTCCGTTGATCACGCTGAGTGTAATCATTGATGAGATTACTGATAAACACATGGCCGCCAAAGGCAGAAATACATTTACCTTTGGGAGGCGACCCACCTAAAGCTGAAAGATTACCAGAACCCGCCCAATAGACTGGGTTATCGACTCCATTTGTCAAAATAATCCAAGGGGCATATC